>CADBUK010000094.1 GCA_902797915.1 Oscillospiraceae bacterium | reverse complement strand
GAAATATAAACGGGGATATCCTTACCGTTAACGGGGTTCTTTGCGGTTAAGCCCTCAATTCTTACGCCCGTCTTATCCTTAACAAGCTGTGTGCGCTCAAACTCCGTTTTCTTTGCGCACTCTGCACGGTAAGCCTCAATGTCAGCCATATTAGTAATCTTATCGCTGTACTTGTCAATAAGCGGATGCTCGGGCGCAATTACCATAAAAGTAACGCCGAAAAGCGTGTCGGGACGGGTGGTGTAAATGCGAAGCTCCTCGGGAACCTCGTTAACCGCAAAGTTAACGAACGCACCGCGGGATTTACCTATCCAGTTAACCTGCTGAAGCTTGATGTTGGGCAGATAATCAACCTCATCAAGTCCCTCAAGCAGCTTATCGGCATACTCGGTAATGCGAAGATACCAAACGTCCTTTGATTTCTGCACAACGTCGCTGTGGCAAATATCGCACTTACCGCCCTGTGAATCCTCATTTGAAAGGACAACCTTACAGGACGGGCAGTAGTTTACAAGGGTTTTATCACGGAACGCAAGCCCGTGCTCAAACATCTTGAGGAAAATCCACTGTGTCCACTTATAATAATCCTCGTCAGTGGTGTCAATAACACGCTTCCAGTCAAATGAGAAGCCGACTCTTTTGAGCTGAGAAGTAAATTTTTCAATATTCATATCCGTAACCTTACGGGGATGAATACCTGTTTTAATAGCATAGTTTTCGGTGGGCAGACCGTAAGCGTCAAAACCTATCGGAAACAGCACGTTATAGCCCTGAAGCCTTCTTTTGCGGGAAACAACCTCAAGACCCGAATAAGCTTTAATGTGACCTACGTGCATACCTGCGCCTGAAGGGTACGGGAATTCAACGAGGGCATAAAACTTCTCTTTATCTGAGCCGTCAACCGCGTCAAAGGTGCCCTTCTCATCCCAAATATCCTGCCACTTTTTTTCAATTGTTTTGAAATTATACTCCATAATAGATGTCCTCCATTAATTAATCCAGAATATCGCTGATATCAACGGTTTCGCCATCTTCCCAAAGATGCTCAAGCTTATAATAATCTCTCTGCTCCTCAAGGAAAACGTGAATTACAACAGTGGAGAAATCAAGGCAAATCCAGCCCGACTGCTTGCCCTCAATATGATGGGGCTCCTCTCCTGCCTGCTTTAACTGATATTCAATTTCATCTGCAAGCGCCTTAACCTGAGTGGTTGAGCTGCCGCTTACAAGTACAAAATAATCGGCAAGAATAGACAAATCGCGTATGCCGATAACCTGAATATCAACGCCCTTTTTACTGTCCGCCGCCTTTGCGGCGATTTTTGCAATTTCAAGTGAATTCATAAGAAACTTCCTTTAATTAATAATCTTTATTTAATTCTGCTTTCTAAAATAGAATTATAACATTCAACCGTATCGGGATGCAGTAATTCTGTTTTAGAAACCAGATTGTTTATTGTGTATTTTATTGCGTAAAGCATTGCTTCGTCAATGCTCTGCGCCGCAAGGCTGCGCATAATCTCAACATCGGGGTAATCCCTTTCAGCCGAAATTAAATCCGCAGTATATACGATTTTTTCAAGCAGCGCCATATCGCGCCTGCCCGTAGTATGATAACGGATTGCGGAAAGCACCTGAGCATCGGTTATACCGAGTTCAAGCGCACAATACGCCGCGCCTGACTTTTGGTGAATAACCGCTGAATTATTACGTTCAAGCGCCGAAAGGGTTTCGCCGTTGCGTTCAATATAAGCATACTGCTGCTCAAGCGGCATTTCCTTTGTTATATCGTGCAGAATTCCCGCAAGGCGAGCCTGTTCCTTATTGCCGCCGTAGCGCTCGCAAAGCTCAACCGCGGCTTTTGAAACGTTGATTGAATGGTTATATCTTTTTTCGCTGAGGCGCTCTTTAATCAAGCCCTCATAATAACTAAAATCAGTCACGGTATAACCCCTTTGAAACAATGTATTCTTCAACCGACTGCGGCAACAAGCCGTCAAGCCCTTCGCCGTTTTTAATTCTTGCCCTTATTTCACTGCTTGAAACCACGTAGGGCTTAAAATCTGCAAGGTAATAATTCTTTAACCCGAGCGTGTCTGCGGCAAAATCAATAAGCGCCTGCCTTGAATTTTCCTCTCTCGGAGCAGTGCAGAGCGTTGCCATATCAAGAATATCCGCATACCTGTACCACTTATCAAAATATAAAAACTGGTCCTGCCCGATTATAAGATAAAAATCATCGTCAGGGTATATATCACGCAGCGCGTTAAGAGTGTTAAAGGTGTAGCTCTTATCGCCGAGTTTGAACTCAATATCGCAGATTTCCGCCTTTTCGACGCCCTCAAAAGCAAGAATGAGCATATTAATTCTGTCCTCAGCCGAGGCAAAATCGCTGCCCGTTCTGTGCGGAGGGTTTGCCGTGGGGATGATTAAAAGCCTGTCAAGCCCGAGAATGTCAATATAGCTTTTTGCAAGATTGACGTGGCCGTTGTGGACGGGGTTGAACGCTCCGCCGAAAATTCCCGTTTTCATCCTCTGCCGCCCCTGCTCGGTCTGCCGCCGCCGCGTTTAGCCTTGGCGCGCTGTGAAGCAGCCTCAGCCTCTCTCTGACGCTGACGGAGTCCCTTAATCTTTACCTGCTTTTTCGCAGGCTTTTTGCCCTGAGCCTTTAATCGCTCCTGCTTTTTCTGATTGATTTTTTCCTTATCGGCTTTTCTGTAAAGCACAATAACTCCGCCGATAACCTGAATAACCTCTGCGCCGAGCGGCTTTGCAAGCTCGTCTGCGAACTCACGCGGAGTTTTCGGCGCGGTTTCAAGATGCACGCGTACCTTTAAAAGCTCCCTTGCGTCAAGCGCATCATCAAGCTGGGCTATTAAATTGTCGGAAATTCCCTCTTTGCCGATTTGGAAAATCGGTTCAAGCGGATTTGCCTTTGCTCTAAGCTCTGCTCTTTCCTTTGATGTCATATATTTTTCTCCAACTCTGCCTTTAATTTGCGCAGGGCGTTGCCCCTGTGGCTGATTTTGTCCTTTTCCTCCGCGGTATATCTGCCGAAGGCTTTGCCGTTGATTATGAACAGAGGGTCATAGCCGAAGCCCTCGTTGCCGTCGCGCTCATAACCGATTATGCCGTAGCACTCGCCGCGGACGTTAATTTCTCTGCCGTCAGGAAAAACGCAGCAGATTGCGCAGACATAATGCGCGCCGCGCTGTTCAGTGGGAACGCCCTCAAGCTTTTCAAGCAAAAGGTCGTTATTGCGTTCATCGTCGCCGTGTCCGCCCGAAAAACGAGCGGAATAAATACCCGGTGCGCCGTCAAGATAATCAACGCAGAGCCCGCTGTCGTCAGCGATTGAGGGCAAGCCCGTTTCGGCACACGCCGCCCTTGCCTTGAGCTGAGCGTTTTCCTCAAAGGTGGTGCCCGTTTCCTCAACATCCTCAAGCGTTATGCCAAGCATTTTTGCGGTTACAACGTTAATGCCGAGCGGCAAAAGAATACGCTGCATTTCCGCAAGCTTTTTCATATTATTCGTTGCAAGTATAAAATCCATATTATTCTCCAAACATACCCTCTGCAAAGGCGTCCGCGTCAAAGGGCTGCAAATCGTCAATCTGCTCGCCTACGCCGACGAATTTAACGGGAACGTCAAGCTCGTTGTTGATAGCAAGCACAACGCCGCCCCTTGCGGTACCGTCAAGCTTAGTGAGCACAATACCCGTAATACCTGCGGCGTCCTTGAAATCCTTTGCCTGATTAACGGCGTTCTGCCCCGTTGTAGCGTCAAGCACAAGGAGCACCTCTTTTGAGGCGTCGGGCAGCTCACGGTCAATAACCCTGCCGATTTTATTAAGCTCGTCCATAAGATTTTTCTTATTATGAAGTCTGCCAGCGGTATCAATAATTATAACATCGCAGTTTCTTGCCTTACCCGCCTGAATAGTGTCATAAACGACGGAAGCGGGGTCAGAGCCCTCTGCTGATTTAATCAAATCAACCTCTGCTCTGTCAGCCCAGACCTGAAGCTGTTCAATTGCGGCTGCGCGGAAGGTGTCCGCCGCGCCGAGAATTACGCTTCTGCCCTGATTTTTAAGGCGGAGGGCAAGCTTACCGATTGTGGTGGTTTTACCGACGCCGTTAACGCCGATAACGAGAATAACGGAGGGCTTTGTGCGCAGTCTTAAATAGCTGCCGCCCCAGACAATACCCGAAACGATTTCCTTCATCGTTTCCTTTACGGCTTTAACGTCCTTGATATTATCGTTTTCAATTTTTTCTTTAAGGCTTGTGATAACCTTTTCGGCGGTCGGGAAGCCGACGTCGCCCATAATCAGAAT
>CADBUK010000093.1 GCA_902797915.1 Oscillospiraceae bacterium | reverse complement strand
CTCGGGCAGCTTTTCTGCAAGCAGCTGTGCAAACGCTTTTGTTTTTGCAGTATATAAGCGCCTTGTTTTTCTAATCTGTGCTTTAAGATGTCCGTCGCGTATGAAGCTGCACAGTGCCATTTGTTCCGCCTTGCTTGCCGTTTGGCTGAACTTGTATTTGTCTCGGTTGTATTTTTTTGCAAGCTCGGGCGTCAGCACCATAAAGCTGATTCTGATTGACGGCAGAAGCAGCCTTGAAAATGAGCCGAGATAAACAACGTTGCTTCCGCTTGCAAGCGCGTGCAGTGACGGGGTAGGGCGTGTGTTATAAAGAAAATCGCTTTCATAGTCATCCTCAATTACTATACTGTTTATCTCTTTGCTGTGGCTTACAAGCTCTCTGCGGCGTTTGTTTGGCATAACGTCGCCCCACCGAGTCATGTGAGAAGGGGAAACGTAAATAATATCCGCGTTTTTATATCTGTATTCAACCTTGAAGCCGTAGTCTTTAAACAGCGCAGCGCCCTGCTCAAAACTCCTGTCGGGAAAAGATACGGTGCCCCTGTTCTCAATCAAAGCGCAGAATATACCCAAAAGGCTCTGAACGCCTGCGCCTATAACAATTCTGTCCGCAGACGCCGCAACGTTTCTCTTTTCAAATATATAATCTGCTATAACTTCCCTCAGCTCGCGTTCACCCTGAGTTTCGCTGTATGACAACAGCTTGTCGTCCTGCCTTAAAGCGTTCTTCATATATCTGCGCCAAAGGTTGAAATCAAAGCTGTGAGCGTCAGCGCTGCTGCTTGTAAAATCGTATGCGGGCTTCTTTTCGGGAGCCGAGGTATTATTGTTTAAACTGCTGTTGTATTTTTGCTCTGAAACGTAGTAGCCGCTCTGAGGCTCGCTGTATATGTAACCGTCCGCCGCAAGCGCAAAGTATGCGCTTTGAACGGTGGTTCTGCTAACGCCGAAAAGCTCGCTTGCTTTTCTGACTGACGGCAGTCTTGCGCCGTTTTGAAGCTGATTTTCGGTGATTTCTTTTTTCAGGTAATCGTAAACCTGATTGTATTTAAAATTGCTCATAACTGTACCTTAAAAAAATATCAAATTTGCATATATAAATAATGACAGAAGTATTATATAATGTTTCCGTAATAAATGCAAGGGGGTTGATGATTTGAAAAAATGTGCGGTTTTTAACGATATATCGGGCTTTGGCAAATGCTCGCTTGCGGCGGATTTACCCATTCTCTCCGCCTGCGGAGTTGAAGCGCATCCGTTTCCCACTGCGGTTCTTTCAAATCAAACCGCCTATGACAGCTATGCGCTTGCCGATATTTCCGAATACACTAATGCCTTTCTTACTCAGTGGAAAAGGCTTGGCGCTCGGTTTGACGGCGTGCTGACAGGCTATTTTATTAATGCCTCGCAGGTCAATTCCGTAATTGATTTTATAAAATCTCAAAACTCTCTTGTGGTTGTGGACCCTGTGATGGGAGACGGTGGGGAGAGATACAGCGGTTTTGA
Organism: Oscillospiraceae bacterium; assembly: GCA_902797915.1. Taxonomy (GTDB): domain Bacteria; phylum Bacillota; class Clostridia; order Oscillospirales; family Acutalibacteraceae; genus Eubacterium_R. The sequence goes on along the minus strand of CADBUK010000093.1, from coordinate 10,626 downwards.
TGACGAGCTTTGCAGAAGTATTAAAAAGCTCTGTCTTTGTGCTGATGTGATTACCCCTAATGAAACGGAGCTTTTTATTTTAACAGGGGAATGTAACGTTGATTCTGCCGCTGAAAAATTGCTTGCTTCGGGCGTATCCGCCGTTGCGGTAACGGGGCTCGAGTCTGAAGGCAAAATCGGCTGTAGGGTTTATACCAAACAGGAAGTAAGGGCGTTTTTTGAAACTAAAACGGGCAGCTATTATTCGGGCACGGGAGATGTTTTCGCCTCGGTTCTGACAGGTAAAATGCTGTGCGGAGAAGATGTTTTCAGCGCTGCTCTAACGGCTGTCAGGTTCGTTTCCGACGCTTGCAGGCTTACTAATCAGGATGATGCCGAAAACGGCATTGATTTTGAAAAAATACTTAAAGTTTTATAGATTATTATGGAGGACGTATTGTGAACTCATTAACTAAAAAAATCAGCTTCAGCGCCATGTTTGCGGCTATGGTGTTCGGGCTTACAATGCTTCACGTGCCCATAGGCGCGGGCGGATATATACATATAGGCGACGCTGTAATCTACGTTGCGGCGCTGCTGCTCGGAGCGCCGTGGGCGTTTATTGCCGCGGCAATCGGCGCCGCTTTTGCGGATATTGCTTCGGGCTTTGCTTCGTACGCATTGGCGTCCGTAATAATTAAGGTGCTTATTGCTCTTCCATTTGTGATAATAAGAAAAAAGGACGGCAGGCTTCTTACGGTATTAAGCGCTTTAATGACCTTAATAAGCGGCGCTGTTACGGTTTTGGGCTATTTCCTTGCAGATTTGGTTTTATACAGAGCCGGTGCAGTTGCAGATATACCTGCAAATTTAGTACAGGCAGTCGGCAGTGCCGCGGTGTTCATTGCCCTTGCGTTTGCGCTTGATAAAGCAGATATTAAAAAAAGATTTGAAAAGGGGATACAGTAAATGGCTGATATTATTTATACGCTTGAGGGCGGCACTTATTTTAATATAACAAATAAATGCCCTTGTAACTGCGCGTTTTGTATTCGCTCAAAGGGAGAAGCCGTTGGCAGCGCAAAGCGCCTTTGGCACGATACCGAGCCGACTTTTGAAGATATAAAAGCGGCAATTGATTTATATGATTTCAGCGGTGTTAAAGAGGCGGTTTTCTGTGGTTACGGAGAGCCTACAAACGCGCTTGACAACCTGCTCAAAACTGCTAAGTATCTTAAATCACGCTTTCCCGATATTAAGCTAAGGCTTAACACGAACGGTCTTTCAGACCTGATTAACGGCAGGGAAACTGCGGCGGAAATCTGTAGCTGTATTGATGTAATCTCTGTTTCGCTTAATGACCCTGATTCAGAAAAATACGACAGAATTACCCGCAATATTTATCCTGGCAGGGCGTTTGACGCAATGCTGAAATTTACAAGGGACTGCGTTGCCTGCGGCAATGAGGTAAAAATGACTGTCGTGGACGTTATACCGCCCGAGGATATTGAAAAATCCCGAAAGATTTGCGAGTCCTGCGGGGCAAAATTCCGCGTGCGTTCTTTCGCAAGGGGAAGATAATTTAATTAATTATGTTGCATAAAATTTTTTATTATGTTAGAATAAATTATTATCTTATTTTAAGGGGTTATTATTATGGCTAAAAATAATTCGGGTTCACTTGCAGACGCGCTCAATATGCTTAAAAGCGTTATGCCCAAGGATATGAAAAACGCAAGCGCTGACGAGCTTATGGGAGCGCTTGGCTCATTAAAGGATTACGTTTCAAACCTTTCCGAAGATATGAACCAGAATGCCTCCTCAAAGGTTAAGGATAAGTATTCGGGCAGTATGGACGCGCTTGAAAATATGATTTCTCAGGGAATGGAAAATCCCGAGGCTGATATTGATACCACGGGTCTTGACGAATACATTAATATTGCTAAAAAATCCAAAATCGGCAAAGAGCTTGATGAATTAGCATCAGATGCCGTAAATGAGGAAAAAGCGGAATAATAAAAAGGATTGTTTTATGAAAACAGTTGTAATTATCGGAGCAGGCCCGGCAGGTATAACAGCCGCCAAGGAACTTGCAAATAAGCAAAGTGAATACAGAATAATCCTGCTTGAAGAAAGTAATGAAATAGGCGGAATTTCCCGTACGATTAAAATTAACGATAACCGAATGGATATCGGCGGACACCGCTTTTTCTCCAAGGATGAAAGGGTTATGCAGTGGTGGCGCGACATTATGCCCGTGCAGGGTAAGCCGTCGTTTGACGATAAGCTGCTCGGCAGGGAAAAGACTTTCAGCCCTGACGGTCCGGACCCGGAGGTTGAGGATAATGTTTTCCTTGTGCGCGACAGGGTTTCAAGAATATATTTCCTGAACAGGTTTTTCGATTATCCGATTTCGCTTAAACCGCGCACCTTTATAAATATGGGCTTTACCCGCACTATGAAATCGGGCTTTACATATCTCGGCGCCGTGGTGCATAAAAGGGAAGAAAAAAGCCTTGAGGATTTGTATATTAACCGTTTCGGCAGGGAGCTTTACTCAATGTTCTTTGAGGGCTATACCGAAAAGCTCTGGGGAAGACACCCAAGCCAGATTGACCCGAGCTGGGGCAAGCAGAGGGTTAAGGGTATTTCCGTTACAGAGGTTGTAAGAAACGCTCTCGGCAGTATCAGCGGAAAGAAAAAGTCAAATGAAACCTCTTTGATTGAAAGCTTTAATTACCCGAAATTCGGTCCGGGTCAGCTTTGGGAAAAGGCCTGTGAGGAAGCTCAGTCAATGGGCGTAACGCTTATTAAAAACGCAAAGGTTGTAGGTTTAACTAAGGACGGTAACAAGCTTTCCTCCGTTAAGTATATCAAGGACGGCGAGGAAATCAGTGTTGACGCTGATATTGTTATGTCCTCAATGCCTGTTAAGGATTTGGTTTCCTCAATGGAATTTGATGTTCCCGAAAACATCAGGCGTATTGCTCAGGGCTTGCCTTACAGGGATTTTGTAACAATCGGGCTTCTTGTTGATAAGCTTAACCTTAAAAACGAAACAGATATGAAAACGCTTGGCAATATTGTTCCTGACTGCTGGATTTACGTTCAGGATACGGGCGTTAAGCTTGGCAGAATTCAGGTGTTTAACAACTGGTCGCCTTACCTTGTTAAAGACCCGATGAATACCGTTTGGCTTGGGCTTGAGTACTTCTGTGCGGAAAATGATGATTTCTGGAATATGAGCGATGAAGAAGCCGCTCGGTTTGCAATTGATGAGCTTGTCAAAATGGGCGTAATAACCTCAAAAGACAACGTCCTTGATTTCCACAGGGAAAGGGTTAAAAAGGCGTATCCTGCGTATTTTGACACCTACAGCGAAATGCCTGCGCTTGTTGATTACCTTAACGGTTTTGAAAACCTTTATTGCATAGGCAGAAACGGCCAGCACAGGTATAATAATATGGATCACTCAATGGCAACTGCGTTTGAAGCTGTTAATGCAATTGAAAACGAAACTAAAGATAAAACTGCCATCTGGAACGTCAATACGGAACAGGAATACCACGAAGAAAAGAAAATATAAATGAGAATAAGCAAGGATAGGATAAAAAATAAAAATGGCATAATTCTTACTTTCGGGGTTTTAATAAGGGTCTTTTATTTTGTTGTTAATCTGTTTGTAGGCGGCAGCAATATTGATGAGGCTATGACTGCGCTAAATGCAGGAAATCTTGTTAATACCTTTACAGATTTAAACGGCGAGAGATTGCCGTTTTATTTTGATACCTGGCTGTATGGCGGTCAGTCGCCGTTTGCAACCTATTTAACTTCATTAAGCGTAAAGCTGTTTGGTTTCAATTTGTTCGGAATACGCTTCTTTGCGTTGGTTCTTAGTATTATCGGCTTTATGGCTTTTTGCGGCTTTGTTAACGAGGTTTTCGGTAACAGCAGGTATGAGTTTGTTTTAAAGGCATTCGCTGCTGTTTCGCCATGGATGATTTTTTCAGGCGTTTTTGTGCTTGATTGTAATTACATCGGGCATATATTAATAATCGCTTTGTACTTTTTGGCAAGGGCTGTTAACGGAAAGGGTATTATTAATTATACCTTTTCAATGGCGTTTTTCGGGCTGAGCTTTTACTGCTATATGGCTTCGGTTCTTTTTGTGCCTTTTGTTCTGTTAACCGTCTATGCAGTGCTGATAATAAAAAAGAGAATTTCATTTACTGAAGTCCTTTTAAGCGTTATTGCCGTTACGGTTGTTTCACTGCCGTTTATTCTTTTCGGCTTTGTTTCGCTCGGTATAATTCCTGAGTTTAAGCTGCTGGGCTTCAGCTTTTCAAAAATGGATTACTATACACGTAATTCTTTTGTTGTTTTTGCTGGCGATTCAGGAGCAGTCGGAACACTCATTAAAGCAGTTTCTAATGCTGCCGTGGTTCTTCCGCTGATGGTTTATATGAATGTGCTTCCTTCAAAAATGGACCTGAATTCGTTTCAGTTTGCAACAATTATCGGAATAATCCTAGCCGTGATGGGCTTTATTTGCGTAGCTTTTTCTGCGTTCAAAAACAGAAAAAAGTTTTCTTTTATTCAAAAACTGTTTTTGTTTGGAATGTTGGTTGGCGTAATATGTTTCTGTATGTTTGTTAATTCTCCGGTAATTGATGTATTATACAGATATGGTCAGCTTTCATATTTCATTATACCGCTTGTTGGAATAGGCTTTTTTGAGATTATCGATAATGCAAAAAAGGCTAACAGCAGGAAAGTATTTATCGTGCTTTTCTCGCTTTCATTTTTAATATTTAACGGCATATTTATTTCTTATGCCGCTAACGTTAACGGCGTTGATGATATTGTTTACGGAGATTCTCTTTATTCCTGCCTTGAGGAAGCAGGGGAGGAGGAAACTATAAATTTATACTGTACTGATTATTATCAGCCTGAACGCGTTTCAATATTTGTAAGGTATCACTATTTTGACAGTAATTATGATTTTTCAAACTTTGCAGATGAGCAAATCAGAAGAATTAATGGCGATTTTTCAAGTGTTGAATTAACAACTGACAAAAGTATTATGCTTTATACCGCTGAAGAAAAAACTTGCCTTACGGAAAGCTTCAATATAGTTCCCAAAGAAAACAAGGAAATGTTTGAATTCGGAGATGAATATACCGTAAAGGATATAGGCTTCTGGAGCGTTATTTCAAAATAAAAAAAGAGCAGGGAAGTTAGTTAATAACTTCCCTGCTCTTTTTCACTTTAATTAATAAACTAATGCTGTTGTGTCAACATACCAGAAATTGCCAATATTTACAAGATATACTGCAATAGTGGTAATATAATCGTCGTTGATGTGAACATCATAAGTGTATCGTTTTACTTTTTTTATTTTTTCGGGCTTTAATCCTGATTTGAGGAATACGTTGTTTGCAAGTTCGCTCTTGTTTTCAATATAAAGCTGAACCTCATCTTCTGAAAAGTCCATTATCTCAGGTTCGTTAAGCTTAATGCTGTAATTGCTCTTGTACTGACTGTTCAGCGTTTGCTCATATTCCTTTTTATAGTTGTTAAGGCTGTATTTGATACATTCAATAATCAGCAAGTCGCTTGGTTCGGTATCTTTAACGTAGTTAACCACAAGGCTTTCAGCAGTCTGAACATATGCGCCGAAAAAGCTGTTGTAATCGGAAATACCGTAGGTTGACATAAATGTATTTAAATCCTTGTCAAGCGCTTCACAAACGTTGATTACGTCGTAACGCTCTTTTTCTGACAGCTCTTTTTTGTCTTCATAATCGGAAAGATAGTTATCGTCAAGGTATTTGTCAACACCGTCCTTACCGATTATTGTGTACTCAAACGCCTGATAATAGTCCTTCTCTGCAATGCTTTGCGCGTATGCTTCGGCAACAGTGTTAGGGTCAGCTTCAGGCTTTTGGCTGTTTTTGTGTATTTGGGTGCCTGTAATTATCAATGCAATTACTAATAGCAATACAACTAATGCAATAAGCTTTTTCTTTAAGCTAAGCTCTTTAAATTCCTCAAAGCGTTCTTTAATTGTAACATAAAGATTATCGAAAAAATATTTCATATCATTATCCTAAACTTCAGGGCATACATTGCTGTATGCCCTGATTTTTTAGTTAATTGAAATTGCTGATATCAGTTATCAGTGGTTTCAATTGGGCAAAGATAAACATTTGACGGACTAACGGTCTTTAAATCAAGTGTTTTAAGGTTTGCAAGACGGTGTAGGTTAATGTAGAAGGCGTTAATGTTATTATCCCTTGCAATAAATGCGCCGAAATGCTCAAAGTAAACACCGTTAATCGAAATAACACCGCCGGTCTTTGAATACTCTGTTTTACCCGTGCTGCCGTTAGTGGTATAGGTATATGAACCCGGTGCGTAGGTAATACCGCCCGTCCAGCTATAGATGGAGTTGAAGTTGATGTTGCCTTTTTCTGAGCAGATGAACAGGTCAACTTCGGTCGGGTCAGTATAAGAGTTGTTAATCTGGTTTTCATCATCGTTATACTGATAATGAGTATAAACACTTGAGAAGGTAATATCCTTGCCTGCGTCAATTGTACCGCCGCCAATTTCCGATGAGCCGTAAATCTTAACGTTACCGGCTGCGTACAGGTGACCGTGCTTCATTTCAAATCCGCAAACACTGTTACCCTGGAAGAGGGAACCGAGCGAAACAACGCTTGTGCACTGATAATCTCCCTTAGAGAAGATTAAACCGCCGTCGCCGATAAATGTTTTACCGTAGGAGTTGATATCGCCCGTAGCATAAGCCGTAGCATGCGTGTTAACGGTTAAATCGCCGTAAGATATAATTGAACCGCTTGTGGTCGGAAGACCGATTACGGCAGTTCCGACAGGCTTTTCAACATAACTTGTTCCGCTCTCATTATTCTGAACAAGGTTATAGCTGAAGTCAATGAACGCGTAGTTCAAAATATCTTTTACTTCTTCGTTATTTACACTTTCTCCCTTGGTAATAGTGTACGGGTAAACCTTTTCGCCGTTAAGATAGAAGTAAAGCATATTCTGATAAAGAAGACCCTTAGTCTTATTATCACTTGCGGTACCGTTAAAGGTTTCCTGACTGCTTTCGTCAATCTTAACAGAGAAGCCGTAAATTCTTACGCCGCTGTTGTAAAGGTCTGTCTGAGCAACGGACAATTGCTTTTGAGTAAGCGTTCCTTCTTCATCCTGCTGATAATAGATTTCCTGATTCGGCTTGTAATAATAGATGTTGCCGTATTCGGTTGAGTTCGGGTTCGTGTCAACGTAGAAGTTGCTAACAACATTTCCGTTGTAGTCAAGCAGTCTGCTGTTATCATCATAGCTGAACATTGAACCTGTTCCGCCGTTGCTGTTTGTATTTGTCAATACATAAAGACCTGCGTGATGGCGAAGGGAAATGTACCTGTAAGAACGAACAGTATCAACAGCATAAGCCTTTGTGTTAGCAAACAGTTTAAGGTAACCTGTTTTGCTGTTGATTGTGCCGTTAACGTAAACCGAAGCTCCGTTTGCGCCGTCATCTTCAAATGCGCCTGTGGTTTCGTCAAATACGTATCCGCAGGTGTCGCAGGTGTATTCGTTAAGCGTGTACTGAAGCGTTCCGTTGCTGTTTACAACATCCTTTGTGCCTCTTGTAAAGGTAGTTTGTGATGAATTCCTTCCGCAGTTCGGGCAGATAAGGTTAGCGGTTGCGGTGTTTTCATCGCCGTTTGAATCGCTGCCTGTACCTGTATCCGAGAAGTGAGAATCATTATCAACGTGGATGTCATCAACACTGATGGACGGACCCTGAGGTCTGTTAGCAGTCCATGAATTGTACTTATAAGTATCGTCTTCACGCTTACCAAGCTCAATGTAGGAAAGAGCTACCATATCTCCGCCGCCGTTACCGCCGACTGAAACATCACAAGCGTCTCTAATCTTAATTGTGCCACTGCGTGCCTGGAATTCCTTGCCGACAAACAGAGTAGAGCAGGAACCGATGTCTGCAGCGTCGCAATAAGCGTTGCCGCCGACTCTGAGCGCTGCGTGATGACGCATTGTAAGGTAATGGTCAGTAAGATTGAAACCGCTAACATTTGTAAAGTCGCCTCCGACATTCATCGTTGCACGTTCAAAAATCTTGGTATAGCCGTTTGATACGAAGTTGCCGTTAATCTGGAGCAGGGTAAGGTTGTTCTCGTCCCAAGCGTCCTTAACAGCTCTTTCGCCTTCATCAGGAGATTTACCAAGCTCGAAGTAACTCTTTGTCAAAAGGCTGTGACTTACGTTGAAATCGCCTGCAATAATAATCCTTGAGGCGTCGCGGATTTTAATCTTATCATAAGCGGTAAAGTTACCGTTTACATAAAGCTGTGAATAGAATGCAGCGTCAAAACCAACCTGAGTTTTGGTTGTGTTACCGGAGTCAGTTGTTGGCGACAGGTTGTTTTTGTAGCTGCCGTTAACGTACATTCTGGAATACGGCCACAGTGTAGTATAACCTGTGTCAACCGCATAACCTCTCGGGTTGCTGTAAGAGTCGCCCGAATACTTGTTTGCAATGTAAATTACGCTCTTACCAAAGTTTCTGATAAAGTTGTGAGAACCGTCATATCCTGTGGCGCTCGCACCGCCGCCGTTAGAGGTGGTAAGTGTGCCGCCGATATAAGCAAATCCGAAGTCGTTATAGGTTAAGCCGCTTCTGCCGTTTGCAGTCGGGCTGTAGATAAACATCTTACCAACCTGCTCTGAAGCAGTAAGCGCTCTGCCGTATTCGTCATACAAATCGCCTTCGTAGTTGCCGTAGTAATTCGGGTCTTCAGGGTCATCGGTAATTGTAATTGAGCCCTGTGAGTTTTGCAGAGTGGTCTTAATATAACCCGATTTGCTTGCCTGTAAGCCGCTGTATGCCTGCTGGTTCATCCACTGGAACTGTTTTGTACCGTTTTCTGAAGAAGTGCTGGTTGAATCCATTCTTGCTTCGCCGACGATAAACGCATAAGTGCAGCGTATATTACCGAGTGCAAGCAGTACAGAGTTGCTTCTTGCAATGATTGATTCATCGTTGTGAACAGCAGAGATAAGGGGATTACCGTAGTCCTTAGCAGTGTAGTAAGTATCGCTGCCGTCATCAGGGTTAATATCGGCCGTAATACTTCCGCCTGCAAACAGGATAGAGTTGTTTTCGTTGTCAAGACCGTTGTTGTTATCGGTGTTTGACTTACCCTCTGTAGTACCTCTGATTTGCGTTGTGGTGTGAACGTCGCCGCCTACATAAATTCTGTTAAAGTTATCAACTGAACCGTAGGTAAGCAGTTCGCCCATTACGTAAATCTCGCCCTTGGCTGTTTCGCCGTTGCCGTTCTTAATTGAATTACCGTAAGGAACATACCAGCTTACAGAAGAGCCGTGGTTTGTACCCTGAACTCTCATTGTACCGTCGCAGTAAACCAAACCTAAATTTGTAAGTGACGTGAACTTGTCATCATTATTGATTTTATTTACAAAGGTAATGTTACCGCCGTTTCCGTTTGCGTCTTTAAGGCAGATAATTTTACCCTTGTTTACAATATCGTCCCTGAGAACGAGATTGTAGCCTACAACCATAAGGGTCTGGTTCCTCTTGATTTCAGAGGTACGGCAGCTATGTCCTAAGAAGCTGTGCTCTGCGTGAGAATTCTTTGTTCCCAGATATGTAATGGTTGTACCGTCAAGCGACCTTTCACAATCGTGAAGCAGTAACTCTGCAGCAGTTGTGTCGTCGCCTCTTACAATAACGAAACTGTTTCCGCCGCCGCCGACTGTTTCTGATACGGTTACAACGCAGTTAATCAGGTAATCGTCATTTATATTCTTATCCTTGTACTGAACGTTAGTGCCGTATTCAGCATTAATTGTGCTTTCGCCGCCGCCGTAAACGGAGCGGATAGCGTCGTCAGTATAGAATATTGGGTAAACGTTAATGCTGTTTGCATTAAACTGAATTCCGTCTCTTGCAAAGATAACGCCTGTGCCTGAAGCATATTCAGCGGTAATTGCTCCGCCAGCGGTCAGTGATTCGTGAATTAAAACGGAAGCTTCGCCCTGGTTGATGAAATCAGCACCTGCTGAAACTGAACCCGTGCAGAACAGAGCGCCTGTTACCTCGCCGTCGTCGCCGCTTTCATTATTGCACTGAACATTGCCTGTGGTTGTAATATCACCGTCAACGCCTTCGCCCTCACTGTCAGCCTTACCGAGATAGAGCTCAGACTTGTTGAACATATAGAACGCGCCTGCAGTAATATCGCCGCCGACATAGGTCCTTGCCCAGTCGTCAACTGCAAAGTCGCCCGAGCAGGAAACGTCGCCTGCAATATAAGCAGTGTCGTAAATATGGAGCTTACCGTTCTGTACAGTAACATTACCGTAATCGGAAGCAAGTCTGCCGTCTCCGCTGTTAAGCAGGGTAGTGCCGAAGGGGAGACCGATGTGTGTTGCCGTTCCTGCAGCAGTGTTTTTGTCCATATTCTTAACGCCAAGGAAGCAGTTGCCGTTTTGAACAACAAGATTTCCTGCGGAAAGAAGCGTGTTAACCTTTAAGTCTGAAGAACCTGTGGTTTTGTACTCGTCCTTGCT
>CADBUK010000092.1 GCA_902797915.1 Oscillospiraceae bacterium | reverse complement strand
AGGCTGACGCCTTAACCCGATTTTTAACGCAGTAATTGCGGAAAATGCGCCATTTTTTTGGCTGACCATATTTCCGCAGGGTGCCCCCCCTTCGGCAGTCCTTTTTTTAATGCGGAATGATGAATGCGGAATGCGGAATTAAATGTTATTCGCTTCGCTCAAACAATAATATCAGGTGCGGACAGAGTCCGCCCGATAATTCCGAATTCCGAATTCCGAATTTTTAATTAATAAGATGATTGATTTTATTATTAATATATGTTATAATACAGGCGTTCTGACGGAAAGAGGTTCTGACCGAAAGCGCGCAATATTATTTCAAATTTTGCCGTGCCGTCCGCACGGCGTTTTTTTATGAAAGGAAGAATACTATGGAAACAAAAGTAGCAGTTATCGGAATTATTGTAGAAAATCTTGACAGCGTTGAGGCGCTTAACGAGCTTCTCAGCGAATACGGCGAGTACATCATCGGCAGAATGGGTATTCCCTACAAGGCTAAGGGCGTAAACTGCATTACCGTTGTAATGGACGCACAGGCTGACACCATCAACACCCTTTGCGGCAAAATCGGCAAGCTTGAGGGCGTTTCCTCAAAGGCTGCGTTTGCAAATGTATAAGGAGCTTATCGACAGGTTAGAACGGCAACAGGCGCTTTCGTTTGAAGAATATTTAACGCTGATTAAAAACCGCGAGGAAGTGCGCGGTTACGCCGCAGAGCGCGCGTTTGCGGTGCGGCAAAAGCACTACGGCAATGCAGTTTTTATCCGCGGGCTGATTGAAATTTCAAGCTACTGCAAAAACGATTGCTATTATTGCGGACTGCGCGCCTCAAACAAAAACGCTCAGCGCTATCGGCTGACGGCGGAGGAAATTATTACCTGCGCCGAAAACGGCTACGCGCTCGGCTTTCGCACCTTTGTACTGCAGGGCGGCGAGGACGGCTATTACACCGACGAGCTGCTGTGCGGCGTTATCCGCGAAATCAAAGCGCGGTTTCCCGACTGCGCGGTTACGCTTTCACTCGGGGAGCGCAGCACGGAAAGCTACCGACTGCTTAAAGAAGCGGGAGCGGACCGTTATCTGCTGCGGCACGAAACGGCAAACGAGGCGCATTACAGGCGCCTGCACCCCCCTGCCCTGAGCTATGAAAACAGGCAGCGCTGCATAAACGACTTAAAGGCGCTCGGCTATCAGGTGGGCGTTGGCTTTATGGTAGGCTCGCCGTTTCAGACGGACGAGGATTTGGCAAACGAGCTGCTGTACCTGAAAAAAATTCAGCCGCAGATGGTGGGAATAGGCCCGTTTATACCGCACGGGGACACGCCGTTCAAGGATTTTGAAAGCGGCAGCGCGGAGCTGACTGTCTTTTTACTGTCGCTTATCCGCTTAACGCTTCCCCGCGTACTGCTGCCCGCAACCACGGCGCTGGGTACGGTTGACCCCATCGGTCGTGAGAAAGGCATAATGGCGGGTGCAAACGTGCTTATGCCGAACCTTTCCCCCGCGGGAGTGCGCAAAAAATATATGATTTACGACAACAAAATATGCACGGGCGACGAAGCGGCGCAGTGCATTGAATGCCTGAAGGGCAGGGTTGCAAAAACAGGCTGCGAAATCGTGACGGACAAAGGAGATTACCGAAATGAATTATAACCCGAAATCCCTTAAAGCTGAGGAATTCATCAGCCACGAGGAAATACTGAACACAATAAAATACGCCGAGGAAAACAAAAACAACCTTGAGCTTATAGACGAAATACTTGAAAAGGCAAGGCAGTGCAAGGGGCTTTCACACCGCGAGGCAAGCGTTCTGCTCGCCTGCGATAACGAGGAAAAAATTAACGAAATTTACGACCTTGCGGAAGAAATCAAAAAGAAGTTTTACGGCAACAGAATAGTTCTGTTTGCGCCGCTTTACCTTTCAAACTACTGCGTAAACGGCTGTCTGTACTGCCCCTATCATCTTAAAAACAAGCACATTCCGCGCAAAAAGCTTACTCAGGAGGAGGTTGCGAAGGAGGTTATTGCCCTACAGGATATGGGGCATAAGCGCCTTGCGATTGAGGCGGGCGAAGACCCCGTTAACAACCCGATTGAGTACATCCTTGACTGCATTAAAACCATTTATTCAATCAAGCACAAGAACGGCGCAATCCGCCGCGTTAACGTTAATATTGCGGCAACAACGGTTGAAAACTACCGCAAGCTCAAGGACGCGGGTATAGGCACATACATTCTGTTTCAGGAAACGTACCACAAAAAGAATTATGAAATCCTGCACCCGACGGGTCCTAAGCACAATTACGATTATCACACCGAGGCTATGGACAGAGCTATGGAGGGCGGAATTGACGACGTAGGTATCGGCGTTCTGTTCGGACTTGATAATTATCAGTACGAATTTGCAGGACTGCTTATGCACGCAGAGCATTTGGAGGCTGTGCACGGCGTAGGCCCGCACACCATCAGCGTTCCGCGCGTTAAGCCCGCGGACGATATTGACCCCAACGATTTTGACAACTCACTGTCAGACGATATGTTCTGCAAAATTGCGGCGTGCATACGTATTGCCGTGCCTTATACGGGTATGATTATCTCCACCCGCGAAACGCCTGAGGTAAGGGCAAAGATTATCCGCCTCGGCGTAAGCCAGATAAGCGGCGGCTCGCGCACATCCGTAGGCGGTTACGCCGAAAAGGAACGCCCGCACGACACCGAGCAGTTTGACGTTTCCGACAACAGAACGCTGGACGAGGTTGTTAACTGGCTTATGAGGGAGGATTACATTCCCTCCTTCTGCACCGCGTGCTACCGCGAGGGCAGAACGGGCGACCGCTTTATGAGCCTGTGCAAATCGGGTCAGATTCAAAACTGCTGCCACCCGAACGCGCTTATGACCTTAAAGGAATTTTTGATGGACTACGCAAGCGAGGACACACGCAAAATAGGCGAAGCGATGATTGAAAAGGAAATAGGCAATATTCCCAAAGAAAAGGTGCAGCAAATTGTTCGTGAACGCCTTGTAAAGATTGAAAACGGCGACAGAGACTTCAGATTTTAACCGAGGAAAAGTTATGAGTTTAAACACAACCCCCGCTGCCGAGAGAATTCACATCGGCTTTTTCGGCTTGCGCAACGCGGGCAAAAGCTCGCTTGTAAACCGCTTTACAGGCCAGCAGATTTCGCTCGTCAGCGAGGTTAAGGGCACAACGACCGACGCGGTTAAAAAGACGATGGAGCTGCTGCCCCTCGGCCCTGTTGTAATCATTGACACGGCGGGCTTTGACGACGAGGGCGCGCTTGGCGAAATGCGCGTGCAGGCAACGCTCAAGGCGCTTAACTCCTGCGATATTGCGCTGCTTGTAACCGAAAACGAGGAGCTGAACGAACAGGAAAACGAGCTGCTTGAACTGATTAAGAGCAAGGAAATTCCGTATTTAATTGTGCACAACAAAGCCGATTTAACCGAAAAGCAGGACGGCGGCAAAATCTACGTAAGCGCAAAAAGCGGCGAGGGCGTTGAAGCACTGAAGGAAACCGTTGCGCGACTGCTCGGCGGCAAAACGAAGGAAGTCCGCTTTGTAAGCGATTTCATTAACGCGGGCGACACCGTTATTTTCGTCTGCCCGATTGACGAATCCGCGCCTAAGGGCAGGCTGATTTTACCGCAGCAGCTTGCAATACGTGACGTGCTTGACAGCGGCGCGCTTGCCTACACCGTACAGCCCGAACAGCTTGTTCAGGCGCTGCAAAACCTGCAGACCCCGCCTGCGCTTGTTGTAACGGATTCGCAGGCGTTCGGCAGGGTTATGAAAATGGTTCCCGACAGCGTTCCGCTTACCTCTTTTTCAATTCTGATGGCGCGTTACAAGGGCTTTCTTGACAACGCGCTGAACGGCGCAAAGGCGCTTGACAGCTTGGCTGACGGCGCGAAGGTGCTTATCAGCGAGGGCTGCACACACCACCGCCAGTGCAACGACATCGGCACGGTTAAAATGCCGAAATGGCTTAGCGGCTACACGCAGAAAAGGCTTGAATTTGAGTTTACCTCGGGGCACACCTTTCCCGAGGATTTAAGCAAATACGACCTGATTGTACACTGCGGCGGCTGTATGCTGAACGACGCCGAAATGAAAAACAGAAGGCTTGCCGCTCAGGCGCAGCAGGT
>CADBUK010000091.1 GCA_902797915.1 Oscillospiraceae bacterium | reverse complement strand
CGTTGCTTTCATTATATTAATAATGTGGGCGTTGCTGTTAACCTCGCACACCGCGCCGTTGTTAAGAATATCTACTCCGCCGAAGGTTAGTCCAAGCGCTTCGCACGCCTTTACCGCAAGCGCCGCCTCGCGCTGAGTCGGCGTGTAAGCCTCGGCAGTTCCGCCGTTGGTTATGTTTGAGCGGAAGTCGTCCGCGTTTCTGCGCCTCATTGCGCAAACCGCCCTGCCGCCGATAACCTCAATGCGCACGTCCTCGCCCCTGCTGCCCGCAACAAATTGCTGCAGTAAAAACGGACGGCCTGTGATTTTTTCAAGAAGCTCCTCCTTGCTGCCGCACAGAAAAACCTGCTCGCCGAAGGAGCCGAAGCACTCCTTAAAAACAATCGGCAGCCCAAGCCTTTCGATTGCCGCGTCTGCAAAAGCCGAATAATCCGCGCTGCCGAAGGCAAGCGGCGCAATCAGCGTTTCGGGCTGGGGCACAACGCCGTCAAGCGCAAGGAAGGTTTTTGCCTTGTCGTCGCACAGGGCGATTGAGCGGGCGCTGTTAAACACGCGCAGCCCCGCGTTTTCAAGCCTGCGGGCAAGGTTAACATCCTTATCCCAAAACAGCACGAAATCACATTCGGGCGTTTCGGTTGCAAGCTCAAGGTTTGTTTTCTGCTCAAGGTCTACTCCGCAGTCTGCCGCGGTTTTCAGCAGGTGGGAATGCAGCTCCTCAAACTTTTCACTTTTAAGAAAATGGTTAACAACTAATATTCCGTTCATATCATCTCATAAAATTTGCACAAATTAGCGGCTGTTATCGGTGGATATTTATACATCTGATTGTAGCATTTTTTATTGCTTTTTTCAATCGGCTATTATAAAATATATTTGTTCGTTTAAATAATATTTTTTCACAGACGAAGGAGGAAAAATTATGACGGAGTACACTTTAAAATACGGTTGTAACCCAAATCAGAACCCTGCCCGTATTCATATGAACGGCAAGGAGCTGCCCTTTGAGATTTTAAACGGCAGCGCGGGCTACATCAATCTGCTTGACGCGTTCAACTCCTGGCAGCTTGTTAAGGAGCTTAAAGAGGCTACGGGACTTCCGAGCGCCGCTTCATTTAAGCACGTTTCGCCCGCAGGCGCAGCGGTTGCTCAGCCGCTTTCAGAGGTTGACCGCAAGGTTTGTATGGTTCCCGACGGCTTGGAGCTTTCCCCGATAGGCGTTGCTTATGCAAGGGCAAGAAGCTGTGACAGGCAATCCTCCTTCGGCGATTTTGCCGCTCTTTCCGATGTTTGCGACGCTTCGGTTGCACAGTTCCTCGTTAAAGAGGTTTCGGACGGTATTATCGCTCCCGGTTACACGGACGAAGCGCTTGAAATTCTTAAAAGCAAGCGCCGCGGCGGCTATCTTGTAATTAAGATTGACCCCGATTACGTGCCTGAGGAAATGGAAACCAAGCAGGTTTTCGGCATCAGCTTTGAGCAGAAACGCAACAATGCAAAAATCACAATGGATTTGTTTGACGATATGCCTACCAAGGTTAAGGATATTCCCGAGATTGCAAAGATTGACCTTCTTATTTCAATGATTACCCTTAAATATACGCAGTCCAACTCCGTTGTTTACGCTCAGGGCGGTCAGACCCTCGGCGTAGGCGCAGGCCAGCAGAGCAGAATTCTCTGTACAAGAATGGCGGGCAGCAAAGCGGATATGCTCTGGCTTCGCAGAAACGAAAAGGTGCTTAACCTTCCGTTCATTGACGGCGTAAGAAAGTGCGACGCGGATAACGCAATCGACCTTTATATCAGCGACGATTATGAGGAGCTTCTTGCAGACGGCGTATGGCAGAGATACTTTACCGAAAAGCCCGAGCCCTTTACCGCAGAGGAGAAGGCAGAGTGGCACAAGAAAATGGATTTGGTTGCTCTCGGCTCAGACGCTTTCTTCCCGTTTGAAGACAATATTGAGCGCGCTGTTAAATCAGGTGTTAAGTATATTGCGCAGCCCGGCGGCTCCGTTCGTGACGAGCAGGTTATTGAGTGCTGCGATAAGCACGGTATCGCAATGGCGATGACAGGTATCCGCCTTTTCCATCATTAATATTATATAACTGACAGACTGTGGTCTCACGGAGTTTTCCGTGAGGCCGTTTTTATTATAAAAATATTTGATATATCCTTTAATATATGTTAAAATACTAACAGTTATTCTAATGGGGATAGTTTTGATGAAAAGGGAAACCAAAGAAAAATTTAAACCGCAGCAAAGCTTTTTTGTTTGCTTTACGCTGATTTTTGCAGTGGCGGCGCTGGCTTCTTTTTCGCCCTTCATTATTTTCAAAACCTCTTTGGTTTGGGAAAATGAGGGGCTTTCGCAGTATTATACAGCGCTGATATACTGGGGCAAATACCTGCGTACGCTTGCAAAAAATCTGCTTACGGGTCAGCTTGTTCTGCCGCAGTATGATTTTTCGCTCGGGCTCGGCGGCGACGTGCTGTCCACGCTCGGCTTTTATGTTGCGGGCGACCCGTTTGCGCTGTTAAGCGCAGCCGTGCCGTCAAGGTTTGAGGCTTATTTTGCTTCGCTGCTGGCTGTGCTGAGGCTTTACGCGGCGGGGCTTTCGTTCGGTCTGCTTGCGAAATACAAGGGCGTGCGTGCGCCTTACGCGGCGCTCGGTGCGTTGGTTTATTCCTTCTGCGGCTTTGCGCTTACGCAGGGAATTAACTGCCAGTATTGCATTAATCCGCTGATTTATTTTCCGCTTATCGTTTACGGAATTGAGCGGATTTGCGGTGGCAAGCGCCCGTATGTGTTTATTATTTCAATCTTTCTTGCGGCGGCGGGTAACGTGTATTTCTTTATTCAGCTTTCTGTTTTTGCGTTGCTTTTTGTTTTATACAAAATGTGTTTCGGCACCGTTTCGGAAGGCAAAGGCAAAACAATCGCAAAGCTTGCCGCAGGCTATGCCCTCGGCGTTTTGTGCGCCGCGGCGTTATTGCTGCCCGTGCTTGATGCAATCGGTTTACCGCTTGGCAGCTTTTGCGGGGCAAAGCTTTACGGCCTTGATTATTACCTTTCGCTTCTGCCCGCGTTTATGAACGCCTCTTATATTGAGCAGGGCGGGCTTTCGCTCGGCTTTACTGCGGCGGGGGCTTTCGGAATTATCCTGCTCTTTTCAAAGAAAGGGGACGGCAGGTTTTATAAAAAAGCTTTTGTTACCTGCTGCGTTTTCGTTCTGCTTTCGGTGTTCGGTTGGCTGTTCAGCTTTAACGGCTCGGTGCAGAATAGTTGGGTGTGGGCGCTTGCACTGCTTGTTGCCTTCGTTTTTGCAAACGAGCTGCAGAACGTTAAGAAAATCAGCCTCGGCGCCTGCGTTTTTGCGCTTGCCTTTTCGGCGGCGCTCGGCGTTTGCTGCCTTTGCATAAAGCAGCAGAGAACTGAGGCAAATTTTGCACAGATAATGCTTCTTGCCGTCTTTGCAGGCGCGGCGTTCATCCTTTGGACGCTCGGCAAAACTAACAAACTGAATTATAAAAACACAAGAATTTTAAAGTCGGCGTTTGCCGCGCTCTGCGTAATTGCAGTCTGCACAAACGGGCTCTACCGTTTTGCTTATACCGAAAGCGGCAGTCAGTCCGCGGTGCGTGCGGCGGTGCAGAGTAACGCTTCCTTCCGCCTTGCAAACGATTTTTCGGGCAAAAATACATGGAAGGGCATTAAAGAGCTTCAGAACACGGGCACGGCAGTTGCAAGGTATGACGGCGCGCAGATGGAAAAGCGCGATTACAATAACGCCATCATTAACAACACCTACGGCACAATGTCCGATTTCGCGGTTAATAATCCGTTTGTGCTTCATCTTCAGGATGAAATGCAAAGCCCGCGCTCCGCGGGCAGTGCGGTTGAGCCCGCTTTCGGCGACCCGTATCTTGAGGCGATTGAAAACGTGCGCTATTTTGCCTGCATAAACAAGGAGCTTTTACCCGCAGGCTACGGGGCTGACGCGGTTGAAAACGCAGAGAAAACCGACGTCCGTTCCGAAGAGAAAACGTATTTTGAATTTTATGAAAATGAAAACTATGTTCCGTTCGGATTTGTTTATAAAAACGTAATTTCCGATTACGATTATTACGGTCTTAACTCGGCGGAAAAACGCCTTGCGCTCACAAAGGCAGTTGTGCTTAGTGATTGTAAGGACGGCTATGCAAACACTACTGCCGAAGCGCTTGATATCCGCTCCGAGCAGCTTGAATATAAATTAAACCTCGGCGACACCGTTTATGCGAAAAGCGCAAACGCTTACAGCACCTTTGCAAAAAACGCAAAAATCACGCTGGAGGCGAGCGTGCCGTCAGACGCACAGCTTTATCTGGTTATCGGCGGCGCGGAGTTTGAGCCGCAGTCAAAGAAAAAGCAGATTAAAAAATTTAACCCCTCAGCGCTTGAGGGCTTGACGAAAAGCGCCGCGCAGGAGCTTCTTTTTGAAAGCAAGCCGTCTGAAAACGCGGATAAAAGCGTAATAGATGTTAAAACCGACTGCAAACGCGGCAGCCTTGAGCTTGCCGCTCCTCGCAACAATAATTATTCGGGCGCGCAAAGCTTTACCGTTAATCTCGGTAAAACCGACGGCGGCGTTGTTTCGGTTGAACTCAAGTTCGGCGCAATAGGCGATTACTGCTTTGAAAATATTCAACTTGTTGCGTGCGATTTTAAAAATTATGCGGCGGATGTTGCCGCTCTTCGTGAAAACACGCTTGAAAACCTGAGCGTTGAAACCGATAAAATCAGCGGCACAATTACAACCGACGAGGGCGGCTGGCTTTATCTTTCAATTCCTTATTCTGAATTTTGGAGCGCTTCAGTTGACGGTAAATCAGCGGAAATTCAGCGCGCAAACACGGCGTTTACAGCGGTTTACGTTGACGGCGGCACACACGAAATTGTGCTTGAATACGGCAACACCGCTTTTGAAAAGGGCGTGTGCGCAAGCCTTGCAGGGCTTGGCGTATTTGCCTGCGTTGTGATTGTTAATGAGACCGCGCTGCGCAGAAAGAGGGCGAAAAATGAAGACTAAAAATTCTTTTTCAAAATCCTTTTTTGCGCTTTATACGCTGCTTTTTGCCGTTGTTGCGGCGGTCGGCTTTTCGGTTTTCGCAAGGTATAACGCAAGCTTTATCTGGAGCCCCGACGGCTCGGGACAGCATTATACAGCCCTTATCTACTGGGGCAAATACCTGCGCGAAATTGCGCGCAATCTTCTGGCGGGGCAGCTCGTTTTGCCGCAGTATGATTTTTCAATTGCCTTTGGCGACGATATTGAGGCAACGCTGGCTTATTACGTAATCGGCGACCCGCTTAATCTGCTGTCAGCCCTTGTGCCGTCAAAGTACACGGCGTATCTTTACGGCGCGCTCTATATTTTCAGGCTTTACCTTTCGGGCGTTGCCTTCGGCTGCCTTGCGGGGTATAAAAAAATCTCCGCACGTGCGGCTTCGCTTGCAGGGCTGATTTACGCCTTTAACAGCTTTGCGCTGTTTTTCGGCGTGCGCCATCCGTTTTTTGTTAACCCGATGATTTATCTTCCGCTGATAATTCTCGGCGCAGAGCTGCTGCTTGACGGCAAACGCCCGTACCTGTTTGTCTTTATGATTTTCGTTGCGGCGGCAAGTAACTTTTATTTCTTCTATGTGTTAAGCGTTTTTACGGTTTTATATATTTTTGTAAGGCTGTTAACGTTTTACAAAAAGGATTTCTTTAAAAAGCTTTTGCCCTCGCTGTTCAAATTCGGCGGGGCGTATGTTCTCGGCGTAACGTGCGCCGCGGTTATTCTTTTTCCGATTGCAAAGGTTTTCCTTTCCGCAAGCAGAAGCGGCGTCGAATACGGGCTGAATATGTTTTACCCAGCAAATTATTACGCCTCTCTTGCGGGCAGCTTTGCGGGCACGGCGCCTGCGGGGGACACTACAACTTACCTCGGCTTAACCGCGCTTGCGGTTTACGGGCTGATAATCGTATTTTCGCAAAAGGGCAGGGCGGTTTTTGAAAAGCTGTGCTTCGCGCTTTGCTTTGCCCTGCTGCTCCTTCCCGTTTTCGGCAAGGTAATGAACGGCTTTTCCTACGTAACAAACCGCTGGGTGTTTGCGCTGGCGCTTGCCGCGGCTTACATTTTTGCCCTTGCGCTTGACAGTCTAAAAAGCGTTTCGTTTAAACGCGCGGCGTATTCGTTCGGCGCGGTTGCGGCTTATGATTTGTTGCTGCTGCTTCTGCGCTTTTCAAGAACGCCGTCGGCGCTGTTTTCCGCGTTAATGCTTACGGTGTTTGCGGCGGGAGTTCTTGTTAATTCCGCCTGCGTCGGTTACCCCGAAATCAAACAGGCGTTTAAAATTAAAAACCCCGCGCGCCTTTTGCGCTGCGGCGCGGCTGCGGCGGTTACGCTCTGCGTTGCGGCAAACTGCTTTTATATCTACGGCAGGGGAGAGTCAAAGTACGTTACAACTTTCCTTCCCTACGAAACCGCGCAGGATTGTGCTTACAATAACGGCTTCAAAAAAATCAAGCAGATTCAAAGCACGGACACTGCGGTTGAAAGAGTTGAGCTTGCGGGCACAACCGCTTATGATTACAACACCTGCCTTATTAACGAAACCTACGGCACGGTGGGTTACTTCAGCCTGCTGAACAGCCACATCAACGATTTTCAGTACGAAATGCAGCTTGTGCACGGCAATTATTCCTCAATCAAGCCTACGGATTCGGACGCTTTTCTGGGGCTGATTGAAAATGTTAAGTACTACACTGCGGGCGCTTACCGCCACGCGCCTTACGGCTATGACGAAAACGAGCTTACTGCTGTAAGCTCAAACGGCGGGCTTGAAAAGGGACCCGCGCTGAACGTTTATGAGAATAAGAATTACGTGCCCTTCGGCTTTGCGTACAAAAACACGCTCAGCGAGGAGGAATATGCCGCCCTCAGCCCCGTTGAAAAACGCCTTGCGTTAACTCAGGCAGCGGTTGTCAGCGGTGCTCAGGCAAGCGTTTCGGCTTCGGATTTGGACTTGACGGTAAAGGATTATTCCGATTTTGAAATCCTGCTTTCAGACGGCGTTACGGAAAAGGACGGCTGCTATTATTCCGAAAAGCAAAACGAAACCGTTACGTTAAAATTTGCCCGGCCGCTTCCCGCAAACGAACAGCTTTATCTTACGGTTGAAAACGCGCGTTACAGCTTTGTGCCGCCGCTTGAGCTTGCCGCGGTCTGCGGCTCTGCAGAGGAGGAGCAGGACGGCAAGCTGCGCGCGATTGCAAGGTTTAATTCCGCTAACACAAGGGAGATAACCTATGCGGGCGTTAATGCCGAAATGAATGAAAAGTCCAGATATTTCGGGCTTTCAACCCCGTACCACGATTATTACAGCGGCATTGAGGATTACACGCTTTGCTTCGGCTATTACGCCGAGCCCTGCACGGAATTGACGCTTACGCTCACTCAGCCGGGCTGTTACTGCTTCGGCAGTTTAAAAATTGCGTCCGTCCCGCTTGACACGCTTTCGCTTAGAGCGCGGCAGCTTTCGGCAAATACGCTGCAAAACCTGAAAATTGAAACGGATAAATTCAGCGGCAGCATTACCGCCGACGAGGGCGAATGGCTTTATTTCTCCGTTCCGTTTACGGAAAACTGGCACGCCTTTGTTGACGGCGGCGAGGTTGAAACTTACCTTGCAAACACGGCGTTTACGGCGATTTATGTGGAAGAGGGCGAGCACAGCGTAGAATTCGTTTATCAGAACTCTCTGCTAAAATATTCCGCCTGCCTTTCAGCCCTCGGCTTTGCCTGCTTTGCGGGCGTTGCAGTCGTTTGGGAAACGTTAAACAAGCGTAAAAAAGCTCAATAAATAGTTAAAACTGCCCTGCGTTGCCGCAAGGCAGTTTTTTTATAGCCCGAAGCTTACGGATAACGCCTCGTTAACTTTGCCCATATCTCCGCCGTCAAGCGTGCCCATTTTTTCACGCAGGCGGCGTTTGTCAATTGTGCGCACCTGCTCCAGCAGCACAATGCTGTCCTTTGAAAGCCCGCAGTCCGCCGCGTTAAGCTCAATGTGGGTAGGCAGGTTTGTTTTGTCCTTCTGACTTGTTATGGCTGCCGCAATAACCGTGGGGGAGAAGCGGTTGCCAACGTCGTTTTGCACAATCAGCACGGGGCGCACACCGCCCTGCTCCGAGCCGACAACAGGGCTTAAATCGGCATAATAAATATCGCCTCGTTTAACCGTCATTATTATCACCTGAAAATTTTTTCTTCTGTTTATATTTTTAACCTTCTTTTTGAATTTTAAACATCTAATTCATTATATGCGCAAAAACTTTTTTCGCACTGCGGCATATTATAATAATGCAAAGCTTTTGCAAGGAAAAAATATTAAGGAGAAAACATATGGAGCAATATGAAGATAAATTCAATCCTTCATTTTTGAATAAGGAAAAATCGGTCTTAACTCCGTTCCCTGCGGACGCGGCGGTTACTATGGCGTATGTTCCGTTTCAGCAAAACCCCGTGGTTTATGCAGAGGAGAGCACGGCTCTGATGAACGGCACGGCGTTCCCCGAGCTTAATAAGGTTTTTACAGGTAAGGGGGATAAAAAATGAACAGAGAGCAGTGCCTTTTGCGCCTTTCCTCAGCGCAGTTTGCAATGTGGGAAATGAGGGTGTATCTGGACACCCACCCGGGCAACAAGGAGGCTACGGCGCTTTACGAAAAGTATAGGGCGCAGTTTGAAAAGCTGAAGGCGGAGTTTGAGGAAAACTTCGGCGCCATAACTCTTGGCGATAACAACAGCGATGAATGGCTGCAGGATCCGTGGCCGTGGGATAATAAGGGATAATAAAAACATGAAGGACTGTTCCTGTGCGGAACAGTCCTTTTTCTCTTGTTAGCTTATTAAATTTGTGTTATAATATTTGAAATCAGTGAGGTGCTTTATGAAAATAGGGAATGTTGAATTTAATAATATTGCGTTTCTTGCACCTATGGCGGGCATTGCGGATATGGCGTTCCGCGAGCTGTGCGTTAATTTCGGCGCGGCTTACACCGTAACGGAAATGGTCAGCAGCAAGGGGCTTGTTATGGGCGATAAAAAAAGCGCGCAGCTTTTAACCCTTGCGCCGAATGAAAAGCCCGCAGGCGCTCAGATTTTCGGCGACGAGCCTGAGGTTATGGCGCAGGCGGCGGTTAAATGCCTTGAATTCGCCCCCGCAATTATCGATATAAATATGGGTTGCCCCGCGCCCAAGGTTGCACTGAACGGCGGGGGAGCAAGCCTTATGAAAAATCCTGCCTTGGCAGGCGAGATTATGCGCGCGGTTTCCTCCGCGGTGGATATTCCCGTAACGGCAAAAATCCGCAAGGGCTGGGATGAGGACAGCGTTAACGCCGTGGAGATGGCGCAGATTTTAGAGAAAAACGGCGCCGCCGCAATCGCAGTCCACGGCAGAACCCGCAGGGAAATGTACAGCGGCAAGGCGGATTTGGATATTATCGCAGCGGTTAAGCGCGCGGTTTCAATTCCCGTTATCGGCAACGGCGACGTGGTTGACGAGCAGTCAGCCGCAATTATGCTTGAAAAAACTAATTGCGACGCCGTTATGATAGGAAGGGGCGCGCTCGGCAACCCGTGGGTGTTCCAGAAAATCAACGCTTACCTTAACGAATGCCGCGTTATTCCCGAGCCGACGCTTACGCAGAAAATGGCGGTTATGCTGCGCCATATTGAAAAGATGATAGAGTATAAGGGCGAATATACCGCTATGAGAGAGGCGCGCCACCACGCGGCGTATTACACAAAGGGGCTTCGCGGCGGCGCAAAATTCCGCGCTGAAATCAGCGGCGTTGAAACCTTTGAACAGTTAATGGAAATCACACAGCGAATTATCAAAGAAAACGAGGCGTAAAAATGCTTTTAAAAAATGTCAGCTTCATTAACGAGCTTTTTGAAAAGGAAGCGGGGGATATCCTGATTGAAAACGGCAAAATCTCCGCTATCGGCATAATTGACGGCGAGGGCGAGGATATGAGCGGTATGGTCGCTCTGCCCGGCTTTGTCGATATACATATTCACGGCGCGGCGGGCGGCGACGCTTCGGACGCCTCTGCCGAAAGCCTCGGTAAAATCAGCGCTTATCTTGCGGGGAAGGGCGTAACCTCGTTCTGCCCGACAACTATGACTCTCGGTCGGGATACGCTGCTTAACATAGTTTCTGCAATCAGGGATTACAAGGGGTGCGGAAACGGCGCAAAAATCGCGGGCATTAACCTTGAGGGCCCGTTTATTGCAATGTCAAAAAAAGGCGCGCAGAACGGCGATTTCGTGCGTGAGGGCACCGTTGAGGAGCTTGACGCGCTGTACGAGGCAAGCGGCGGGCTGTTAAAGCTTATTACAATTGCGCCCGAGGCGTTCGACAGTGCGGAATTTATAAAACACGCAAGCAAAAAATGCACCGTTTCAATCGGGCATTCCGCCGCAAACGCGCAGCAATGCAGTGCGGCGCTTGAACAGGGCGCGGCGCATTTTACACATCTTTATAACGCAATGACGCCTATGACTCATCGTGAGGCGGGCATAGTCGGCGCGGCGCTTGACAGCTCTGCAACCTGCGAGCTTATCTGCGACGGCGAGCATATCTGCGAAACGGTGCTGAGAAATACGTTTAAAATTCTCGGCGAAAACAGGGCGTGCGTGATTTCGGATTCAATGCGCGCCGCAGGGCTCGGCGAGGGCGAATTTGAGCTCGGCGGGCAGCAGGTGTTCGTTCGTGAGGGCGACGGCGTTGCAAGGCTTGCCGACGGCAATATTGCCGCTTCAATCACAAATCTTTATCAGGAATTCAAAAATCTGCTTTCGTTCGGCATTGATTTCAAAACCGCGCTCAAAAGCTGCACAATCAATCCCGCAAGGGCAATCGGCTGTGATTTGGAAATCGGTTCAATCGCAGTCGGCAAGGCGGCTGATTTGGTTTTTGTTGACGAAAATATGGATATTAAAAGGGTTTATATAAATGGAACACTCGCTTAACGTTGCGCTCATTGAGCCGCAAATTCCGCAAAACACGGGCAACATCGCCCGCACCTGCGCCGCAACGGGCGCAAGGCTTCATCTTGTGGGGCCTATGGGCTTTCGTATAGATGAAAAACAGGTGCGCCGCGCGGGGCTTGATTACTGGGATAAACTTGACATTTCCTATTACGACAGCGCGGAGGAGTTTTTTGAGAAAAACAGGGGCGCTTCGTTTTATTATTTCACAACCAAAGCGGAGCAGGCGCATTCCGACGTGCAGTATCCCGATAATTGCTTCCTCGTTTTCGGCAAGGAAACCGCAGGGCTGCCCGAGGAGCTGCTGAAGGCGAACCACGATTTTTGCGTGCGCCAGCCGATGAGGGGAATTATCAGAAGCCTTAATCTGAGCAACAGCGTTGCAATCGGCGTTTACGAGGTGCTGCGCCAGTGGGGCTACCCTGAGCTGTCCTCCAAGGGCAAGCTGCATAATTTGAGCTGGGAAGAATAGTAGGATAGTGAAATTTGCGCGTTGCACGAGTGATATTTTTGCTTTGCAAAAGTGAAATTGCTTCGCAGTGAAATTTGCCTTCGGCAAGTTCAGGGCGGGACACCCGCACCCATTTATATTTGGGTGTGGGTTATGACCACTGTATAAATGACCACTAAAAAAAGAGCAGTT
>CADBUK010000090.1 GCA_902797915.1 Oscillospiraceae bacterium | reverse complement strand
GACTATCGCGTGGTTTTCGTTATACAAAAAAAGCTTCCGATTTCTCGGAAGCCTTAATTTATTAAATAAGCGGTTTGAGATACTGACCTGTATATGAGCTTTCAACCTCAACAATTTCCTCGGGAGTTCCCGTAGCAACAATATTACCTCCGCCGTTACCGCCTTCGGGACCGAGGTCAATAATATAATCTGCTGTTTTAATTACGTCAAGGTTATGCTCAATTACAACAACCGTATTGCCTGAATCAACAAGGTTATTTAAAACATTTATAAGCTTATGAACATCGTAGGTATGAAGCCCCGTTGTAGGCTCGTCAAGAATATAAATTGTTTTTCCTGTTGAGCGCTTCATAAGCTCCGTTGCAAGCTTTACGCGCTGAGCCTCGCCGCCCGAAAGCGTTGTCGCAGGCTGACCGATTTTGATGTAACCCAAGCCAACGTCCGAAATAGTTTTAAGCTTGCGGTAAATCTTCGGCTGCTGTTTGAAGAAATCAAGACCTTCATCAACAGTCATTTCAAGCACTTCAAAAATATTTTTGCCCTTAAACTTAACCTCAAGGGTTTCGTGGTTATATTTCTTGCCTCCGCAAACCTCGCAAGGAACATATACATCGGCAAGAAAGTGCATTTCAATCTTAACAATACCGTCGCCCTGACAAGCCTCGCACCTGCCGCCTTTTACGTTAAACGAAAAGCGGTTAGCCTTATATCCCTTCATTTTAGCGTCGGGAGTTTGCGCAAACAGCTCACGGATGTCGTTAAAAACTCCCGTGTATGTCGCAGGGTTTGAACGCGGCGTTCTGCCTATCGGCGACTGGTCAATGTTAATAACTTTATCAAGATATTCAACGCCCTTAATCATTTCAAATTTTCCGGGCCGTTTTTTAGCGCCGTTAAGCTCATTTGAAAGCTGTTTATAAAGTATTTCATTAACAAGGCTTGATTTGCCCGAGCCTGAAACGCCTGTAACTGCAACAAATTTTCCGAGAGGTATATCAACATTAATCTTATTAAGGTTATTTTCCTCCGCACCGATAATATGAAGGAAATGCCCGTTACCCTTGCGCCTTTTATCAGGTACGGGAATTTTCCGTTTGCCGCTTAAATACTGACCCGTAATTGAGTTTTCACAGGCAATAATGTCATCTACCGTACCCGAACAAATTAGCTCTCCGCCGTGAATACCCGCACCGGGACCGATGTCAACAACATAATCCGCCGCTCGCATAGTATCCTCGTCATGCTCAACAACAATCAGCGTGTTACCCAAATCCCGCAGGTGTTTTAAAGTACCGAGCAGCTTTTCATTATCTCTTTGGTGCAGGCCTATTGATGGCTCGTCCAGAATATACAGAACGCCCATAAGAGAAGAGCCGATTTGCGTTGCGAGCCTGATACGCTGGGCTTCCCCGCCCGAAAGCGTAACTGCTTCTCGGGAAAGACTGAGATAATCAAGGCCGACCGAATTAAGAAATGAAAGGCGTTCCGAAATCTCCCTGATAATCAGTTTACCTATAATCTTTTCCTTTTCGGTTAACTGAAGATTATTTATAAATTCAAGCTCCTCGGAAATTGACATACAGCAGAACTCGTAAATGTTTTTACCCCCTACAGTTACCGAAAGCACCATCGGAGAAAGCCTTGCACCGTTACAGTCGGGACATCTTGAGGCTACCATTACCGTTTCAATTTCCTGTCTTGACCACTCGGAGTTAGACTCCTGATAACGCCTTTGCAGGTTATTAACAACACCCTCAAAGTCATTTGTATAAGTGCCCGAGCCGTATGCGGTAACGCGCTTCATTTTAATCTTTTTGCCGTTTGTACCGTATAAGATTGCCCTCAAGCCCTCCTGCGGCAACAGGTCAACGGGCATATCAAGCGAGAAATTATATTCCTTAGCAATCGCTTCAAAATACATTCTTGCAATTGACGAGCCGTCGGCAACGTTCCATCCGCTCGCTTTGATGGCGCCCTGATTAATTGAAATTTTTTTGTTAGGGATAATCAGGTTTTCGTCAATTTCCATAAAGGTACCGAGCCCCGAGCATTTCTTGCACGCACCGTAAGGGTTATTGAATGAAAACATTCTCGGGCTCATTTCCTCAATTGAAACGCCGTGCTCGGGACAGGCATAGCTGAGTGAAAACAGCTCGTTGCCTTTATCAATAATATTGCAGATAACTACGCCTTTGGAAAGCTGCGTAGCGGTTTCAAGGCTGTCCGTAAGTCTGCTCCTTATGCCTTCGCTGACAACAAGACGGTCAATAACAACCTCAATATTATGCTTCTTATTTTTGTCAAGCTTAATTTCTTCAAAAAGGTCATAAATGCTTCCGTCTATGCGCACGCGTGCATAGCCTGATTTCTTAACGTCGTCAAGCTCTTTTACATACTCGCCTTTACGTCCTCTGACAATAGGCGCCATTATCTGAATTTTTGTACCCTCATCATATGAAAGAATTTTATCAACAATCTGGTCAACAGTCTGCTGAGTGATTTCCCTGCCGCAAATCGGGCAGTGAGGAATACCTATTCTTGCATAAAGCAGCCTAAGGTAATCGTAAATTTCGGTAACTGTTCCGACCGTAGAACGAGGGTTTTTTGACGTTGTTTTCTGGTCGATAGAAATAGCGGGGCTTAAGCCCTCAATATAATCAACATCGGGCTTTTCCATCTGACCTAAAAACTGACGCGCGTATGATGAAAGGCTTTCAACATAGCGCCTTTGCCCTTCAGCGTAAATCGTGTCAAATGCAAGGCTCGATTTACCCGAACCCGAAAGTCCCGTAAAAACTACAAGGCTGTCTCTCGGGATTTTAACGTCAATATTTTTAAGGTTATGTTCCCTTGCGCCTTTAACAACTATGTCTTTTATCATTACTTTTCTCCCTTTAATTCGGCAATCTTATCCCTGAGGAAAGCTGCGTGTTCAAATTCAAGCATTTTTGCTGCCTCTTTCATTTCGCGGGTAAGCGACTCAATCAGCTTTTCACGTTCATGCTTAGGCATACGAAGTTTGCCCTTGGTTTCAAGCTTGTCCTTTGACGTAATTTCAAGCACCTGACGAACATCCTTCTTAATTGTTTCGGGCGTAATGCCGTGCTCTTTATTATACTGCTCCTGAATAGTTCTCCTGCGCAGAGTTTCGGTTATGGCCTTTTCCATTGATGGTGTAACGGTATCAGCGTACATAATAACCTCGCCGTTTGCATTTCTTGCGGCGCGGCCGATTGTCTGTACAAGCGAGGTTTCGGAGCGGAGGAAGCCCTCTTTGTCTGCGTCAAGTATTGCTACAAGCGAAACCTCGGGAATATCAAGACCCTCACGAAGCAGATTTATACCAATAAGTACGTCAAACTTACCGAGACGAAGGTCACGGATTATTTCCATTCGCTCAATAGTATCAATATCGTGGTGCATATACCTAACCTTAATACCGAAGCCTTCAAGGTAAACCGTTAAATCCTCCGCCATTGCTTTGGTAAGCGTGGTAACAAGCACCTTTTCGCCGCGTTCGGTACGGATATTGATTTCGGACACAAGGTCGTCCATCTGGTCTTCGGTCGGCTTAACCGTAACCTTCGGGTCTAAAAGTCCCGTAGGTCTTATTATCTGCTCAACAACTTGAGTTGAACAGTCTTTTTCAAAGTCTCCGGGCGTTGCAGAGGTAAAAATTACCTGATTAACCTTGCCGTAAAACTCATCAAAGCGAAGCGGTCTGTTATCAAAGGCAGACGGAAGCCTGAAGCCGTACTCAATAAGGCTTGCCTTTCGGCTGTGGTCGCCGCCGTACATTCCCCTGACCTGCGGAAGCATAACGTGGCTTTCATCGCAAAACATCAGAAAATCATCGGGAAAATAATCAAGAAGAGTAAACGGCGCTTCGCCCGGCTTTCTGCCGCTCATAACTGCGGAATAGTTTTCAATGCCCTTGCAAAATCCAGTTTCCTGCAGCATTTCAATATCATTCATTGTGCGCTCACGAATACGCTGTGCTTCCAAAAGCTTTCCGTTTTCCTCAAAATACGCTACACGCTCAACCATTTCGTTGTAAATCTGCTCAAGCGCCTTTTTCATCTTCTCCTGCCCGACAACGTAATGAGAAGCGGGATAAATACAAGCGTGCGAAAGTATGCCCTCAACCTTGCCTGTGAGTGGGTTAATCTCGGCAATTCTGTCAATTTCGTCGCCGAAAAACTCAACTCTAATTGCGTTACCCGAAGAACCTGCGGGGAAAATTTCAACAGTATCTCCCCTGACTCTGAACTTATTTCTGATAAAATTTATGTCGTTTCTCTCATACTGAATTTCAATCAACTTTTTAAGCAGACTGTCACGCGAATATTCCATACCGCTTCTGAGGGAAATTACCATATTGCGATAGTCAATCGGGTCGCCGATTGAGTAAATGCAGGAAACCGACGCAACGATTATAACGTCTCTGCGTTCGGAAAGCGCCGCAGTAGCACTGTGCCTCAGTTTATCAATCTCCTCGTTAATGGCGCTGTCCTTTTCGATATAAGTGTCCGTTGTAGGAACGTAAGCTTCAGGCTGATAGTAATCATAATAAGAAACAAAATACTCAACCGCATTTTCGGGAAAGAATTCCTTAAATTCAGAGCAAAGCTGCGCGGCAAGCGTTTTATTATGCGCAAGCACAAGCGTTGGGCGGTTAACCCTTTCAATAATATTAGCCATTGTAAAGGTTTTACCCGAACCCGTAACGCCCATCAGCGTTTGTTCCCTGTCGCCTCTTAAAACGCCCTTAACAAGC
The DNA here is from genome assembly GCA_902797915.1 of Oscillospiraceae bacterium. GTDB lineage: Bacteria > Bacillota > Clostridia > Oscillospirales > Acutalibacteraceae > Eubacterium_R. The sequence continues at coordinate 1,514 of CADBUK010000090.1, read as the reverse complement.
GCGTCAATAGCTTGCGGCTGGTCGCCTGTCGGTTTAAATTTGCTAACAAGTTTGAAGCTGTCCATAGAAATATTTTCCTTAAAAATATATATTCGTATTATTATAACACATTATTTACTTTTTTACAAATGTATTATATAATTATTTTTATGAAAGAGTTAATCATATCAAAAGAGGACAGCGGACAGCGGCTTGACAGGTTCATTTCAAAAACCTTTCCAAAGCTGCCAAAGTCCCTGATGTTTAAGGAAATCAGAAAAAAGAATATCAAAATCAATAAAAAACGTACTGCTCCCGATTACTTTGTTAATGAGGACGATGTGCTTCAGCTTTACCTGAACGACGACGTGCTTGAGGAAAAGCAGGAACATTACGACTTTATGCGGGCTTCAAAAGAGCTTAACATAATCTATGAAGATGAAAATCTGCTTTTAATTGATAAAAAAGCGGGCGTTCTTTGCCATCCCGTTAAAGACGAGTACACCGACACCGTGATTTCTCGAGTTCAGCGTTATCTTTATAAAAAAAACGAATGGAATCCCAAAGACAGCAAAACATTTTCCCCCGCCCTTGCCAACAGGCTTGACAGAAACACTGCGGGCATAATTATTGCCGCTAAAAACGCCGAAGCACTGCGCGTGCTGAACAGTAAAATCAAAAGCAGAGAAATTGAAAAATACTACCTTGCCGCAACAGAAGGAACGTTTAATAAGAAAAGCGACACACTGACGGCCTATTTAGTAAAAAACGAAAAGCAAAACAAGGTTTACGTTTATGATGAGCCGCACGGGGACTGTAAAAAAATAATTACAAAATACAGTGTGCTTGAGAGCCGTAACAATAAATCGCTTGTTGAGATTGAGCTTATTACGGGCAGAACTCATCAGATACGCGCTCATTTTGCGCATATCGGCCATCCGCTTATCAATGACGGAAAATACGGTAAAAACGAGGGCAGATACCGTCAGGAGCTTTACAGTTATAAATTGAAATTTAACTTTAAGGATGAAAACCTGCTGAGTTACCTGAACGGCAGAACCTTTACGGTTAATAAATGCGAGCTTATCAGCAGATTTAAGGAGAACAACAATGGATAAAAAACTAATTCGCATACTTTCGCCGATAACGCTCGGAGTATTTGCACTGCTTGATGTTGCCGTTATTTATTTCGGCATTATTGCAGTTTCAAAAATAAGTAAAGCCGTTACGCCTATAACCGTTTTCTTCGCCGCCTTTGAAATCGCGGCAATAATTATAGCGGTTATTGTTAACAAGGAAATCCTTTCAAACGGCATATCCTTTCTTGACGATGAAATGGAATTTACAGGGGTTGACGAAAACAACATAATAACTTATGAAAAGGTAAAAAGCGTAAGGATTTTCAAGGATAATTCCGTAAGCCTTGTTAAAAACTTTAACGACAGGCATACCGTAATTCACTTTGTATTTACGGACGATGACACATTGTCAATCGACATAGGCATTACAACCGATAAGCTTGTCAAAACCGTAAG
>CADBUK010000089.1 GCA_902797915.1 Oscillospiraceae bacterium | reverse complement strand
GGTCTGGACAGGCAGTCTGTAATAAACGAGGTATTGAATGGCAAAGAAAACAAGGCTTGATGTCGCTGTTTTTGAGGGCGGATATGCCCCGAGCCGCGAAAAAGCCAAGGCAATAATAATGGCCGGACTTGTTTATGTAAATAATCAAAAGGTTGACAAGGCAGGCTTTGAGCTCAAAGAAGGCGATGTGATTGAGGTCAGAGGCAATAATCTTAAATATGTAAGCCGCGGCGGTCTGAAGCTTGAAAAGGCTATGCAGTGCTTTCCGATTGATTTGAACGGTAAAATCTGTATGGATATAGGCGCTTCAACGGGCGGATTTACAGACTGTATGCTTATGAACGGCGCACAGAAGGTTTATTCAATTGACGTCGGCTACGGTCAGCTTGCCTGGAAACTGCGCTGTGACGAGCGTGTGGTAAACCTTGAAAGAACGAATTTCAGATATGTTACAGAAAATGAGGTTAAAGACAGGATTGACTTTGCTTCCGTAGACGTTTCGTTCATTTCGTTAAAACATATTTTCCCAAATCTTAACGCATTGCTTAAAGACGAAGCGACTGCCGTTTGCCTCATTAAGCCTCAGTTTGAAGCAGGTAAGGATAAGGTTGGTAAAAAAGGCGTTGTAAGAGATTTATCCGTTCATCTTGAGGTTGTTGACAGGATTATTGAACTTGCCGTTGAAAACGGATTTTCCGTTCTCGGACTTGAGTTTTCGCCTATTAAAGGACCTGAAGGCAATATTGAATATCTTCTGTATATTCGCAAATCGGACAACCCGAGTGTTGCCAACGATGTTAACCCGCAGGAATTAGTTAATAAGTCACACGAGGAATTATTATGATTTTTTCCGTAATTGCAGATTTAACTAAAAAAGAAACAGAGCTTATAGCAAGGGACGTATTTACTCTTCTTGACAGTAAGGGCTGCAAGGTCTGTTTTTCTGTAAAAAATAAATATCTTGTCGGAGATTTAACCAATAATTTCTATTATGAGCCCGAATTGTATCAGGTGTGCGATATTGCAATTGCAATCGGCGGCGACGGTACAACGGTTAAGGTTGCAAAGAACGCTGCTATTTACGGTAAGCTCACGCTTGGAATTAACGGCGGAAGGCTCGGCTTTTTAAGCGCCGTTGAGCGAAACGAGCTTGATTTGCTCAACGATGTTATAGAAGGTAACTTTAAGACCGAAGAACGCATTATGATTAAAGCCGAAGTTATTGAGGACGGCAAGGTTATTGCATCTGCCCACTGTTTAAACGACGCTGTTGCTTCAAGGGGAGATTTTGCAAGGCTTGTGGATTTCAGCATTAATTCAGGCGAAAGGGAATTGTTAAGCGTAAGAGCAGACGGTATAATCCTTTCCACACCTACAGGCTCTACGGCGTATTCTCTCGCCGCGGGCGGCCCCATTCTCAGTCCTGACCTTAATTCTTTTGTTATTACGGCAATTTGCCCGCATTCGCTTATGGCAAGAAGCATTGTTGTTAATTCAAGCGACGTACTTGATATGACTGTTCACAGCGACGTTTCAAATCTTGCAATTCTTACCTGCGACGGAGATAAGCCGATTGTTATACCTAACGATGCAATTGTGCGTATTTCACTTTCGGAATATAAGGCAAGACTAATTAAAATCAAACCTGAAAACTTTTATGAAATTGTAAAGAAAAAAATCATTGAGGGGAGAGTATAAATGAAAAAGAGAAGACAGGCTAAAATCCTCGAAATCATTAACTCAAACGCTGTTGAAACTCAGGAGGAGCTTCAGGATAAGCTCAGGGCTGAAGGCTTTGAGGTAACTCAGGCGACTATCTCAAGGGATATTAAGGAATTGCGCCTTGTTAAAGAGCTTTCGGATAAGGGCAGATATATTTACTCCGTCGGCGCAAAGCCTTCGGCAGAGGACGTTTCAGTAAGAGCGGGCGGAATTTTTGTTGAATCCATCATCAGTGTTGATTTTGCGCTGAACACAGTTTGCATTAAATGCTTTTCGGGTATGGCAAACGCTGCCTGCGCCGCTATTGACTCAATGAAATGGAACGGCGTTGTTGGCACAATTGCCGGAGACGACACAATTTTTGTGCTCTGCAGAGATGAAAGCGCAGCAGAGATTTTTACTGCTAATTTGGAGAAAACTTTAAATGTTAAGAACGCTTAATATTGAAAATATTGCGGTTATTGAAAAGGCAGAAATTGAATTTAACAGCGGGCTCAATGTTCTTACGGGAGAAACGGGCGCGGGTAAATCAATTGTTGTTGATTCAATCAATGCAATCCTCGGCGAGCGGACGTCAAAAGAGCTTGTTCGTCACGGGGCTGATTTTGCATTTGTTTCCGCTTATTTTTCAGATATAAACGAAACGGTAATCAGCAGATTAACAGAGCTCGGCTATGAATGTGACGACGGCGATTTACTGCTTTCCCGCAGAATTTCCGCCGAGGGAAAATCAAGCTGCAAAATAAACGGCAGACCCGCCACTGTTTCAGTTTTAAAGGAAGTCGGGCATCTGCTTGTTAATATTCACGGTCAGCACGACAGCCAGGCGCTTTTAAATCCTGATTATCACTACAAATTTATTGATATGCTGTCTGACAATAAAGCGCTTTATTCAGAATATAAGGCTGCTTTTTCAGAGCTTATCAAGATTAGACGGCAGCTAAAAATCCTTACTGCTGCCGAAGATAGCAAAGATAAAGATGTTGAGCTGCTTGAATATCAGGTAAATGAAATCGAAGCGGCTGATATAAAGGTCGGGGAGTCTGACGCATTAACTGCCCGCAAGAAGCTTATTGACAGCAGCGAAGCGCTGTTAAAAGCATATAACGCCGCGCTTTCCGCTCTGAACGGCGATGATGAAAACGGCGGCGTGCTTCTTATTTTAAATTCCGTAAGGACTGAAATCGACGTATTTGACGACTATTCCGACGCTTCGGAAATTTCAAATTCGCTTTCCGCCGTTGCAGAGGAGCTTGAGGTTTCAAAGCAAAAGCTCGAATCGGCAATTTCGGGTCTTGAATTTGATGAGAATGAAAGAGAAGCCGTAGAAGAACGCCTTGATTTGATTTTCAAACTCAAAAACAAGTATGGCGAAACAGAGGATAAGATTTTGGAATTCCTTGAAAACGCCAAGGAAAAGCTTGAGTTAATACGTTTTGACGATACAAAGCTTGAGGAACTGAATACTCTTTACGACGAAGCTTATGAAAAAACAGTCAGCCTTGCCGAAAAGCTTTCCGAAGAAAGAAGGAAAACCGCAAGTGCGTTTGAACTTGCTGTTAAGGAACAGTTAGAGTTTTTGGATATGCCTAAAATTCAGTTCGTTGTTCAGTTTGAACAGGGAATACTGTCTTCTAACGGCTATGATAAAATCGAGTTTTTAATCTCAACAAATGTCGGCGAACCGCCCAAGCCGCTTGCAAAAATTGCGTCAGGCGGGGAGCTTTCAAGAATTATGCTTGCTATAAAAAATATTATTGCGGCTAACGATACGGTCGGCACGCTTATTTTTGATGAAATTGACACAGGAGTTTCAGGCAGAGCGAGCAGAAAAATCGGTTTAAAATTAAAATCCGTTTCCGATAGCACGCAGGTTATTACCGTTACACATTCAGCGCAAATTGCTTCCGTTGCCGACACGCATTTTCTTATTCAAAAAGACTTTGATGAGACGGCAACATATACGCGTATTACCCCTCTTGATTATGAGGGAAGGAAGCGTGAGCTTGCAAGGATTATGGGCGGTCTTGACATTACGGACGCTATGCTTGCAGGAGCGGAGGAGCTTTTGAGCTCCGAAAACTAAGTAAATCTATTTCTTTAAGAAATTTGGAGGATATATTATGGGAGTTTATGAAGAACTTGTTGAGCGAGGCTTAATTGCTCAGGTAACAAACGAAGAAGAAATCAGAAAAATGGTTAACGCGGGCAAGGCAAAGTTTTATATAGGCTTTGACTGCACAGCCGACAGTCTTACTGCAGGTCATTTTATGGCTTTAACGCTTATGAAGCGCTTGCAGATGGCTGGCAATCAGCCTATTGCTCTTATCGGCGGCGGAACAACTATGATTGGCGACCCGTCGGGCAGAACCGATATGAGAAAAATGCTTACCCGTGAGGATATTGACCATAATGCCGAATGCTTCAGAAAGCAAATGGAGCGTTTTATTGAATTCGGCGAGGGTAAGGCACAGATGGTTAACAACGCCGACTGGCTGCTTGACCTTAACTACGTTGAGCTTCTCAGGGAGGTTGGCACCTGCTTTTCCGTTAACAATATGCTTCGCGCAGAGTGTTATAAGCAGAGAATGGAAAAGGGTCTTTCCTTCTTTGAATTCAACTATATGATTATGCAGAGCTATGATTTCTATTATCTGTTTAAGAATTATGACTGCAATATGCAGTTCGGCGGCGACGACCAGTGGAG
>CADBUK010000088.1 GCA_902797915.1 Oscillospiraceae bacterium | reverse complement strand
TCTTTGTTTCTTACGATCAAGTAATTAATATCTCCTATTTCTTGCCAGACATTTGTGTCACTCTTGTCGTCGTTTAATGCATTTTCATTACTAAACCTTACGCTATGGAAAAGCCTATATTTTGTTTCACCTTTTATTTCTGCTTTTCTCAAAGCAGCAAATGTGATATAACCATCTTCACAATAGTAAACAAAGAGTTCACATTCTTCGGTGGAGTAAGTAAATATTTTTTCCTTGACATTCAGCTTTTCGCCACCGCTTTCGCTAACGCAGATAACGTCACTTGAGTATTTATATCCGTTTCCTTGCCAAATTGAAAACGAAACAAAGCCAATTACAATTATCAGAAGCCATAACAATAAAACTTTTATAATCTTTAGAAAAAGTCTAGTTGTTTTTTTTACATTCATATATTATACCCTCGTTCAAAAGCTGATAAAGCGATCAATAAAAGCTGGGCTAGATATGTTGCATAATTTTCTGTTAATTCAGTTTTGGATTGAGAATTTGAAGCGTTTTCAGACAGGGGTACGTCCCCTGGCTTGTTATTTAATACCAATTCCATTCAAGCTTATTTGCCATTAGAGATAAACAGCACTGGCAATAATTCTTGAAGCTTTCGTATTTTCCTTTAGCATTATAATAATTAATGCCAAACTCTATTTTCAACAAATTACCGTCTGCAAAGCACCCGATAAAAGAAGCCATCGGCGCATTATTAATCACATCTGAAACATTATTGTCAGCTATTTCCAAGCCTTCAAATTTTCCTTTTGAATTAACGGCTGACAGCAGACAACAATCACAATAATCATCTGCACATTCAACCACCATATCGCAATGCTTGTACGGTTGATAGGTTTTATAAAAATCGCCTATATAATCCTGCGGGTAAACTTCAATATCAAATGTAAAAATCCATTTTTTATCTTCGTGCTTAACTTCTTTTAAGCGTTGGTCGTGAAGAACGCCGTAAGGAATGTTTACAGTAGTCAAATCAAATATTTCTTTCAAATAAATACTCCTAATGATAGCAGGCGTTTTTTAAACGCCCGTTTGATTTTTATAAATTATTGATGATTTCTTCCATTTCGGGAAGATGCTTTTCCATATCGGCAACGAGAGCAAGCTGATTTTTTGCGCGGACAAGATTATGCTCGGGATACTCGGTTTTGAAATAAACATCGCCGTTGAGATAATCGGTTAAAAAGCGCATACCGCATTCAAATGTCATAAGCAGCGACGCGAAGGCGAGATTTGATTTTTCCGTTTCATTAAGGCTGTGCCCCGCTTCCGAAAGGAAGCCCTCTGCATAAGCCCTGAAATAATCAAGATTAATTAAAACCTTGCTTAAATCCGCTTCATCCTCTGCGGCGGTGTTGGCGCCGAAGCGAATTGAATCGCCGAAATCATAGAGCGCAAGCCCCGGCATAACCGTATCCAAATCAATAACGCAGATTGCCCTGCCCGAGTCCTTATCAAAAAGGACGTTATTAAGCTTTGTATCGTTATGGGTTACACGGGTAGGAATTTTACCCTGCGCCTGCAAATCAACAAGGCGCGAGCAATAATTATGCCTTGCCTTAACAAATTCAATTTCATTTTCGCAGCTTGCCGCCCTGCCGCTGACATCAGCCGCAAGCGCGGGAAGGAACTCCGTTTGAAAACGCTTTTCGGTATTATGAAAATCGGGAATGGTTTCAAAAAGGCTTTCTGCGGGAAAGGCAGAGAGCAGACGCTGAAATCTGCCGAAGGCAACACCGCTTGCTTTAAACAAATCAGGATTATCAACGCTGTTATAAGTAACCGAATTTTCAACAAAAACGTATGAGCGGAAATAACTGCCGTCCTCCGCTATATAATAATTTTTGCCGTCCCTGGTTTTGATGTAATGCAGGGCTTCCCTGTTTTCATCCCCGCCGCAGCTGCGGATTTCATTTCTGAGGTAAGAGGTTACCTTAAAAATATTATCCATCAGGCTGTCAATATTTTTAAACACATTTGGGTTAACCTGCTGCAGAATATACTTATTTGTTTTTCCGCAATCATCAAAGGTCAGCAGATAAGTTGTATTAATATGTCCCGAGCCGAAAACACGGCATTCAACAAGGCTGCCGCTGAATTCAAATCGGTTAATAATCTCGTTTATCTTTTCCACGGGATATTCTCCTATTTTCACAAAACAAATGCTTTTAATTATATTACCACATATACCTCGGTTTGTAAAGATAAAGAACAGGTCATATATATTTGAGGTGCCCGCGCCGTCAATTTTTGGTAGTTTTAACAATTGCTTGTCAATACAAGATATATTATAATAATTACTATTAATTGAAGAGGAGGCACAAGATATGGGAATTAACAACAAATGGATGCGCGCGGCAGTACCCGCACTGCTTATCCACTGCTCCATCGGCACGGTTTACTGCTGGTCAACCTTTAAAGAGGCGATTGCAACTAAAATAGGAATGAGCACCTTTTCGGTTGGCTGGGCGTTTTCACTGGCAATCTTTTTCCTTGGAATGTCTGCCGCATTTGCGGGCAGAATGGTTGAAAGGGACATCAAAAAATCCTCGCTTATTTCCTGTATCTGCTTTACTGCGGGAATGCTTGGTACGGGTGTGTTTATTCAGTTTTTTACGGGAATTGCGGCGCTCATAGGCATATTTATCTGCTACGGCTGCATTATGGGTATCGGGCTCGGCGTCGGCTACCTGACCCCCGTTAAAACGCTTATGCTCTGGTTTTCGGAACAAAAGGGGCTTGCAACAGGAATTTCAATTATGGGCTTCGGCCTTGCAAAAGCAATTGCAACTCCGATTATGGAGGCGATACAGAACAGCCTCGGCATTTCGGCAATGTTTTACATACTCGGCGCAGTTTACTTTTTAATGATGATGCTCGGCCACTTCTTAATCAAAAAGCCTGACGGCTGGGTTGAGCCCGACGGCGTTAAGTCCGAATTCAAGCCGCTTGAAATGTTTAAAAACAAGGTTTTCCTCGGAATATGGCTGATGTTCTTCATCAATATTCACTGCGGTCTGGCACTTATCACTTACGAAAAGCAAATCATCGGCGTTACCTTTGAGGGTATGGCGGTGGTTGCGGCAATGATTAGCATTGTGCCTTCCGTTACTGCCGCGTTTAACGCGCTCGGCAGAATCGGTTACTCCACCCTGTCCGACAAAATGAAGGACCGCAACACCGTTTATAAAATTATCTTCGCAACCTCAATCGGCGTTACGCTGCTGGCACTTGCGCCGTTTGCAATATCAAACGGACACAAAAGCATTATTTTCGGCGCAATCGTTATTCTGCTGCTCTGCACTGTTAATCTCGGCTACGGCGGCGGATTTTCAACCTTACCCGCCCTGCTTTCCTCACGCTTCGGCATGGATAAAATAAGCAAAATTCACGGTCTGGCGCTGTCTGCATGGGCAGTTGCGGGACTGACGGGAAATAATATGAGCGAGATAATACTGAAGACAACGGGGCAAAAGTACGACTGCATTCTGATTGCAACGCTTGCTTTTTACAGCGCGGCAATGATTATTTGTTTAACAATGGTTAACAATAAGAAAAAAGCATAACAAGTCTTTATCAAAAGGTAAGCAAAAGCGGCTGATGAAATCAGCCGCTTTTATTATATATATTTATTTTTCTTCCCACAAATCGTCCTTAACAAAAACCGTTGAGCACGGAGAGGAGGTTACCATAACGCTTTCCTGATGGAAAAACGCACATAAATCCTTAGCTATTTCAATAACAACATCCTCGGGCGTATCCATCAAGAGCAACGCAAGCGTTGTTTCTTCAACATAAACGCCGTTTTCATGAAAATAACCGCCCTCAATTTTCTGAACGGAAAATGCAAGATGATAACTGTGGCAAACATTTTTAAGGATTGAAACATATTTTGCCGTATCAAATTTCTGAACGCCCGTTTCAGAATCGTTAAGCCCGATAAAAATTGTTGTTTTAATTGTTTGATTTTTCATATAATCACCGTTACAAAAACAGACTGAAAGCCGTGTAAAATAACTTTCAGTCTGTTTTTTTATTCTCTGCGAAGAGCATCAATAGGACTGAGCTTTGCAGCCTTACGCGCGGGGTAAATTCCGAAGAAAAGACCTACGCCGCTTGAGAAGACAAGCGCAATCAGTATTGTTAAAATATTGATGTTGGGCTTAATACCCATACCTATAACGCCCGTAACAAGATACGCGCCGCTGACGCCTGTTACAACGCCTATCAAGCCGCCTATCAGGCACAGTATTATTGACTCCGTTAAGAACTGCATTGTTATTACGCCCGTTTTAGCGCCGAGGGATTTTCTGATACCGATTTCCCTTGTTCGTTCCGTTACGGAAACGAGCATAATATTCATAACGCCGATACCGCCTACAAGCAGCGATATTGCGCCTACGCCTGCGATAAACGCAGTTAATACGGACATAACGATATTTACGATATTAACATAGGTTGCCATATCCTCTGCCGAATAAAGCGAGCTTGAATAATTGCCGTGAGCAACCTTGAGATAGTTAACGGCAGCATTGCCGATAGCCTCGTTATTAGCGCCCTCCTCGCCGATTACAAACACGTTCTGCAAAATCGGTTCAGAGCCCGTAAGCCTGCAAAGAGTTGTACAGGGGAGGAACAGCGCGACCGTAGTTTTATCGCCGCTCTGGAACATACTGGACATTCCGCCGCCGAAGCTTGAAACAAGCGAGTCAATATTTGCAACGCCGCAAACTTTAATTTTCATCGTTCCGCCGTTTGAGTTAACCGTTACGGTCTGCCCCGTGGCGTCCTCATAGCCGTAAGCGGAAACGGCACTGTTTGTGCCCATTACCGCAATCTGTGCAGCGGCGTTATATTCCTCATCCGTAAAAAATCTGCCGTAAGTGCAATTGGTTGTCATTGCAAACTGAACGTCCGAGTTAACGCCGATAATCATAACGGAAACCTCTTCCGTAGTGGCGTCAATAGTACCTGTTGCGAAGCCCATCATCATAGGAGAGCAACGCTCAACCCCTGCAACCTTTTCCTTGATATTAGCAATATCCTCAAGGGTTATATAATCGCTGTTTGACGCCTGAGTTGCGTCAACGGAAACCATAACGGCGTTTGAGCCCATATCCTCAATAAGAGAAACGATATAATCCCTTGCGCCCGTTCCCGCGCCGATTATCATAATAACCGAGCTGATACCGATAATAATTCCAAGCATTGTCAGCAGAGAACGCATCCAGTTAGCCCTTATACACTTTGCAGCGATTTTTAAGCTTTCAGAAATATTCATAAACGAACTCCGTTTTGCTGATTAATACTTACTTTACCTTAACCTCAAAGGTGTCCTCTGTGTAATCAGAAGAAGGTGTGGCAACAATTCTGTCGCCAGGCTGCAAGCCCGTAAGAACCTGATAATAGGAATCGGAGATTGCGCCTGTTGTAATCTGAGTTTTGGTAACCGTGCTGTCTTCCTCATTATAAACGAAAACATAAGTACCTGTTTTTTCAAGCACGATTGATTCAATAGGAACTACCGTAATGCCGACATTATTGCCCACGGAGATTAAAACATCCGCGTCAAAACCTGCGATAATATTATCGTCAGGAGAATCAACCGAAACAATAACCTGAACGCCTGCGCCTGTTGAGGTAAGGCTTGAAAGACCGCTGATACCCGCCATTGAGCCGAGAGAATCAAGTGCGGAGTTGTTTGAAGCGCCCGTTGCTATCGGAGCCTTTGAAAGCACCTCGCCCGTATATTTGCCGTAAGCGGTAGTGATTGTTGCAGGCATTCCTACCTTAACCTTGTGAATGTCATATTCTCCGAGAGAAACGACAACGTTCATCTGATTGAGATTCTGAATTGAAAGTCCCGAAGAGAGCATATTAGTCTGCAAACCCGGAACTAAATCGCAGGCGGTAACGGTTCCGTCAAACGGAGCAACCCAACCCGCTGTTAATTCGGCGTCTGCGTCCGTAACAGCGTCAAGCGCTGATTTTGAAGTGAGCATAAACTGCTTTTTGGCGTTAACCGCGTCCTGTGAAGACTTAGCCTCGAAGAGCTGCTTCTGTGCATAGAGAGAAGCAAGACGAACCTCGGCTGAAGCAAGATTAACGTTTGGCGTGCCCGCGAAGGATTCGCCGATTGCGTTCCAGTCAACAGCCCTTACGGCAGCCTCTACGATTTCAACGTTAATGCTGTCAGAAATAGCCTTTGAAACAGCCTCTCCAACCTTATCGGCAATTGCGTCTGAAGAAAGATTGCCGTTTTCAATTTCCTGCAGGATAATGCCCATAACGATACGGGTTAATTCGTTGGTTTCCTCAACGCTGCTTGAAATCTCGCTGATGCTGGAAACCAAATCCGTTAAAGCTTCAACCGCGCCGCTCATATTCGGGGAATACTGCTTGCGGGTAGTGCTTTCCGTTGACCTTTCGCTTGTAGTGTAAGTTACAGGCTGTCTTGTTGTTGAGGGCTTTGTAGTTGGCTGAGTTGTGGTAGTTGTTGTTGACTGCTGTGAATAATTAACAATCTCCTCAAGCTCTGCAACTGTTTTTTCAAGCTCCTCAATTTCGGGATTAATTGTATTAAGATATTTCTGTGCAGACTTTTGGTCCGCAAGAGCGGTTTCATAGCTGACCTTTGCCTGATCGTAAGCAAGCTGAAGCTGCGTCTTCTGAGAATCAAGACCGCTTGTGTCAAAGGTGGCAAGCATATCGCCCTCTTTAACCTCATCGCCTACCTTAACGAAAACCTCTTTAACGGTTGCTACCGAGGATACCTTGAAATCCTTAACCATACCCGAGGTTACAGCACCCGATGAGTTTACAACCTCATTGATGTCTCCCGTTGAAATGGTATAAAGTGAAACCTGGGGAATTTTCTTCTTTGCGGCAAAAACGCCTATACCCGTTGCGACAAGCGCAATAACAAGCACAACGGAGATTATTGCAACGATTATTCCCTTTTTACTCTTTTTTACAGTTGCCATATCAAAACCTCAAAAAAACAATAAAAAAATACTTAATATGTAAATAATATATAATTTTACATATTAAGTATATTTCTGTTTTATGCAATTGTCAACAAAAAAATATTAACAGGTTAATAAAATTAATTAATCGTTAATATTTATTTTTCGCCGATAGCGGCAAGCGCTCTCCTGCCGATATCCTTTCTGTAATGAGCGCCGTCAAACTTTATCTGCTCAACGGCTGCGTAGGATTTACCGAGCGCGTCTGCAATATCGTTTCCGAGTGCGGTTACGCCGAGAACTCTGCCACCTGCCGTAACAAGCTTGCCGTCCTTTAAAGCCGTGCCTGCGTGGTAAACCGTTACGCCGTCAAGCTGTCCGTCGGTAAGCCCCGTAATCTCAATTCCCTTAGGATATGATTTCGGATAACCGCCCGAAGCCATAATTACGCAGGTGCAGGCTTCGTCAGACCATTCGATATTCAAATCGGAAAGGGTTTCGTTATTAATAGCCTCAAAAATATCAACAATATCCGTTTTAAGCCTTGGCAGCACAACCTGAGTTTCAGGGTCGCCGAAACGGCAGTTATACTCAATAACCTTTGGACCCTTCGGGGTAATCATCAAGCCGAAATAAAGACAGCCCTTAAAGGTGCGCCCCTCTTTGTTCATCGCCTCAATAGTAGGAACAAAGATTTTTTCCATACACTCGGCGGCAACCTCATCGGTATAATACGGATTAGGAGAAACCGTACCCATACCGCCCGTATTAAGCCCCTTATCGCCGTCAAGCGCGCGTTTATGGTCCATTGAGGAAACCATAGGCTTAACGCATTTTCCATCCGTAAACGCAAGCACGGAAACCTCGGGGCCTGTTAAGAACTCCTCAACAACAACCTTGTTGCCGCTTTCGCCGAAGATTTTATCCTCCATAATTTCGCGTACTCCCGCCTCGGCTTCTTCAAGGCTTTCGGGAATGATTACGCCCTTGCCGAGAGCAAGGCCATCCGCCTTAATAACGGTTGGAAATTCATTTTTCTGCCTTATGTAATCAACGACGTCGGCAGGGTTTTCAAACACCTTATATTCGGCTGTGGGAATATTGTATTTAAGCATAAGATTTTTTGAAAAAACCTTTGAGCCTTCAATAATTGCAGCGTTTGCGCGCGGTCCGAAGGTTTTAAAGCCCTCCGCCTCCAGCGCGTCAACCATACCGAGAACAAGCGGGTCATCGGGAGCAACAACAACCAAATCCGCTTTGATTTGCTTTGCAAGGGCAACAACGCCGTCAATATCCGTTGCGCCTACGCTGAAGCACTCAGCATCATAAGAAATACCGCCGTTGCCCGGGCAACACGCAATGTAATCAACCCTCGGGGACTGCTTGATTTTTCTGATTAAGGCGTGCTCTCTTCCGCCGCCGCCTACTACTAATACTCTCATTTTATATCTCCTGCCGGATTATACGTTTTTATTAATGATTCTGGTGTCTTCCTCTCCCGTTTCAAGATTGATGAAGCGGGTGAAAAGCGAAACCTTATTATCCTCATTCAGATTCTGCCAAATCATATCCGTCCACTCGTCAATATCGTTTGTTTCAACGGCAACGGGAGTGGGCTCGCCCTCAAAGGAGGGAATCGGATTACCGTCGCACTTATAGGTGTGAAGGAAATGGCCGAGACCTTCGTCTGCAGGATACTCATAGAAGAAGCGGAGGCACTGCGGCTTGCCCATATTTGACTTGAGAATTGAAAGAACGTAATCGCCGTCAGGCTTAACAACGCCTGAAATTCTGGGAGTATAGTTAGGCGCGTCGTCCTCATACTCGCGGGTTAAAAGCGCGTGGCGGTAGCAATGGCCGTCCTTCATAAAATCGTAAATAGTATCCGTCTGGTCGCCGTTTGTAACTATGGTTTTGCCGTCAAGAGTTAAAACGGGGTTATAAATGATAAGGTGCGGGTCCTCCATTTTGCTTTCATCAAAAGCCTTTGTGCGAATACCGCCCCTGCCGTTATCCTCAAAAATCCTGTTGCGGCTGTTAACGCTTCTGCCCATAATGAAATAAGCGATAACAGCGTTTTTGCCGTCGGGAGATTTGCCGAGGATTATGCCTCTGCCGGGGTATGTGTTAGTTGAAAGCTCGGTTGCAATATTTTTAATTTCCATAATCACACCTCAATAATTAAATTATTTCTGTTTTATTTCCGTTAATTTTAATTCTGCCCTCGCAGAAAAGCGAAACCGCTTTGGGAAGAATTTCCCATTCAGCCTGACGCATTACGCGGTACTGGAGAATATCCTCATTATCGCCCTGCTCTACAGGCACAGCCTTCTGCAGAATGATTGCGCCGCCGTCCGTAATTTCATTTACGAAATGCGCGGTTGCGCCCGTTACCTTTACGCCGCTTTCAAGCACGGCGGTATGCACCTTTTTTCCGTAAAAGCCGTCGCCGCAGAAAAGCGGTATAAGGCTTGGGTGGATGTTAATAATTCGGTTTCTGTACTGCGTGCAAAGCTCCTCGCCGAGAATTGAAAGGAAGCCTGCAAGCACGATTAAATCTATATTTCTGCCGTCAAGCGCGGCAAGAATTGCCCTGTCATACTCCTCCTTTGAGGAATAGCTTTTGCGGGAAACGACTGCAATTTCAATGCCCGCCTTTTTTGCCCTTTCAAGCGCGTAGGCATTTTCATTTGAAGCGAGAACAAAAGTAATCTTTCCGTTTTTGATTTCTCCCCTGCCCTGCGCGTCAATAAGCGCCTGCAGATTAGTGCCGCCGCCCGAAACGAATACTGCAATATTCATCATACCAGTTCAACACCCTTTTCGCCGTTTTTGATTTCGCCGATAACAGCCGCATGTTCGCCTGCTTCGTTAAGAATTCTTACAGCCTCGTCAGCCTTATCGCTGTCAACCGCGATAACAAGCCCCGTGCCCATATTGAAGGTGTTAAACATATCCCTTTCGGGAATATTGCCTTCATTCTGAATTAAATCAAATATCGGCTTTCTGAACAGCTTGTCCTTCTCAATAACGGCAAGCGTATCATCGTTAAGCATACGCGGAACATTTTCGTAAAAGCCGCCGCCCGTGATGTGAGAGATTGCGTTAACGCGAACGCTGTCCATAAGAGTTAAGAGGGGCTTAACGTAAATTCTGGTAGGAGTAAGAAGCTCCTCGCCGAGAGTTTTGCCAAGCTCGGCAACCTGAACGTTAATTCTCTGCTCATTAATATTGAAAACCTTGCGGACAAGAGAAAAACCGTTTGAGTGAACGCCCGAGGAAGCAACGCCGATAAGCGCGTCGCCGTCCTTTAAATGCTCGCCCGAAACAAGCTTTTCCTTTTCGCCGATACCAACGGTAAAGCCTGCAAGGTCATATTCCTCATTAGGCATAAGACCCGGGTGCTCGGCAGTTTCTCCGCCTACAAGCGCACAGCCCGCCTGAACGCAGCCATCAGCAACGCCCTTGACAATCTGCGCAATCTTTTCCGGATAATTTTTACCGCAGGCAATATAATCGAGGAAAAAGAGCGGCTTTGCACCGCTGCAGGCAACGTCGTTAACGCACATTGCAACGCAGTCAATGCCTATAGTATCGTGCTTATCCATCAAAAACGCAAGTTTAAGCTTTGTGCCTACGCCGTCCGTGCCCGAAACAAGCACGGGGTTTTTATACTCATTAGCGCCGATTTCAAACATACCGCCGAAACCGCCGATGCCGCCGATAACGCCCGGAATATTTGTTTTCTTTACATAGTCCTTAATCAGCTCTACGGATTCGTAACCTGCGGTTACGTCAACGCCTGCGGCTGCATAACTTTCGCTGAAGCTTTTTTCCATAACGAATACCTCTTTGAATTAAATTTCTTCCAGCTTCTCCTGAAGCGCTCTGTCCTTTTCAACCACCTGTGCAGCCATATCAGCACGCATATCAATAAGCTTTTTGCTGAGTGCCTCATCGCCCACCGCAAGAATTTCGGCAGCGAGAAGCGCCGCATTTTTTGCAGCGTTAACGCCGACTGTTGCAACGGGAATTCCCGGAGGCATCATAACGGTTGCAAGCATTGCGTCCATACCGTCCAGCACCTTTGCGGAGCAAGGAATACCGATTACGGGAAGAGTTGTTGAAGCGGCAAGCACACCGCCGAGATGGGCTGCCATACCCGCAGCGGCAATAATTACGCCGAAGCCGTTAGCAATAGCGTTTTCGGAAAACGCCTGAGCCTCCTTGGGAGTTCTGTGGGCGCTCATAACCCTGACCTCAGTTTCAATACCAAGCTCTTTCAACTGTTTAATTGCGGGGGTAACGATTGGCAAATCGCTGTCGGACCCCATAATGATTGCAACCTTTTTCATAGCTTAATCCTTTCAAATTATATTTTAATTATTTTACTATATATAGTGCATTTTTTCAATAGAATTTACAAAAAAGCGCTAAATACATATAAAACGATATTTTTCACAATTAGGGTTTTGTTTAAAATAAACAAGAAAAGGAACACCGATTTCTCAGTGTTCCTTAAAATTATCTTATACAAGCTCAATAAAGCACATTTCTGCTGCATCGCCGCGGCGAGGGCCTGTTTTGATAATACGGCAGTAACCGCCGTTTCTGTCTTCATATTTCGGAGCAATTTCATCAAAAAGCTTTGTAACAACGTCTTCCTTAGTAACATAAGCAAGAACCTGTCTTCTTGATGCAAGAGTGTTCTCCTTGCCGAGAGTAATCATTTTCTCGGTCATTGAACGAACTTCCTTAGCTCTGGTAACGGTTGTTTCAATTCTGCCGTTTTCTAAAAGATGAGTAACCATTCCTCTGAGCATAGCCTTTCTGTGGTCAGTGGTTCTGCCCAATTTTCTGGTACCTGGCATAGAAATTCCCTCCTTTAGTCCTCTTCCTGACTGAGTGTGAAACCGAGTGACGCAAGCTTTGCAACTACTTCGTCAAGGCTCTTACGGCCAAGGTTTCTCACCTTCATCATCTCTTCTTCGGTTTTTCCGATTAAATCTTCTACTGTGTTAATGCCCGCTCTCTTTAAGCAGTTGAAGGAACGAACTGAAAGATCAAGCTCTTCAATAGTCATTTCAAGAACTCTTTCTTTTCCGTTATCATCTTTCTCAACCATAATTTCCTGATTGCCAACCTCTTCGGACAAATCAACGAAGAGCTTGAGATGATCGTTAAGAATCTTTGCAGCAAGTGAAGCTGCCTCATCCGCAGGAATAGTGCCGTCCGTCTCAACATCGAGAACAAGCTTATCGAGGTCAGTCTGCTGGCCTACACGGGTATTTTCAACAGTGTAGTTAACCTTTAAAACAGGGGTGTAAATGGAATCAATCGCGATTGTTCCTATCGGGAGGTCAAGGAGCTGCTTGTTCCTGTCGCAAGGAACGTAGCCCCTGCCGCCGTCAGCGGTAAGTTCCATAATAACCTCTGCGCCCGAATCAAGATAAGCAATGTGAAGCTCAGGGTTGAGGATTTCAACATCAGAGCTATGCTCGATATCGCCCGCGGTGATTTCGCCCTCACCGCTTGCTTTGATATACATAATCTTCGGGGAATCGTCATGTATTTTAAGAATAACGTTTTTGAGATTAAGAACAATCTCTGTTACGTCCTCTTTAACATGAGGGATTGTTGAAAATTCGTGCAAAACACCATCAATCTTAACGGAAGTGATTGCGTAGCCCGGAAGTGAAGAAAGGAGAACCCTTCTCATTGAGTTTCCGAGAGTTGTGCCGAAGCCTCTTTCAAGCGGCTCAACAACAAAGCGGCCAACGCTTCTGCTTCCCTTGGTAGATAAATCTACAATCTCGATATTCGGCTTATCAATTTCTATCATTTAAAAGCCTCCTAAAATAATTTGAAACTAAGTTAACAGATATAAAAGATATGCTATTACTTAGAATAGAACTCAACGATAAGATTGGTCTGAAGTTCGAAATCAAGGTCTTCAGCCTTAGGCAGAGCCATAACTTTACCTGAAAGCTTTTCCTGATCAAACTCAAGCCATGTGGGAACGAGCTGTAACGGGCCTTCCTCTTTAACTGACTTGAATACCGGAACCTCTGCGCTTCTCTCACGAACGGAGATAACGTCGCCAACCTTAACTCTGTAAGACGGAATATTTACCTTTTTGCCATTTACAAGGAAATGAGCATGGGAAACCATCTGACGAGCCTGCTTTCTTGTTTTGCAAAGACCAAGGCGGAAAACAACGTTATCAAGGCGGGTTTCAAGGAGCATAATCATATTATCGCCCGTAACGCCCTGCATACGCTCAGCCTCGTCGTAAACTCTGCGTGACTGCTTCTCAAGAATGCCGTAAACGAATTTCATCTTCTGCTTTTCGTTAAGCTGAAGGCTATATTCACTGGCTTTCTTTCTGCGCTTATCTGAATTTCTGTAAGTCTCTTTCTTTGTGTAGCCTAAAACAGAAGGAGAAATATCATATTTCTTACATCTTCTTGCTACCGGCTGCTTATTAACTGCCATTTCAAATAACCTCCTTTAAACTATACACGGCGCCTTTTTGGTGGGCGGCAGCCGTTATGAGGGATAGGAGTAACATCTTTAATAAGAGTAACCTGCAAGCCAACTGTTTCCAGTGCTCTGATAGCGGATTCACGGCCTGCGCCCGGTCCCTTAACGTAAACTTCAACAGTCTTCAAACCGTGCTCCATAGCAGCCTTTGCAGCTGTTTCAGCAGCGGTTTGAGCGGCATAAGGAGTTGATTTCCTTGAACCGCGGAAGCCCATTTCGCCTGCAGAAGCCCATGAAATTGCATTGCCCTGCATATCAGCGATGGTTACGATTGTGTTGTTGAAGGTTGACTGAATATGAACAGTACCACGCTCAATATTTTTCTTCTCACGACGTCTGTGTGAAGTTGTGGTCTTTTTAGTTGCCATACTGTTTGTTTCCTCCTACAATTATTTCTTCTTGTTAGCGATGGTCTTTTTAGGACCTTTTCTTGTACGTGCATTGTTTTTAGAGGTCTGGCCTCTTACAGGAAGTCCCTTCCTGTGACGGATGCCTCTGTAGCAACCGATTTCAATGAGTCTCTTGATGTCGAATGCAACATCTCTGCGAAGATCACCTTCTACGGTAATGTTCTGCTCAATGTAATCACGGATTTTAGAAACCTCATCCTCTGACAAATCTCTGCAGCGAGTGTCGGGATTAATTCCGGTTGCTTCAATAATTTTTGTTGCGGTTGTTCTGCCGATACCATAAATATAGGTAAGGCCGATTTCAACTCTTTTATCATTTGGTAAGTCAACACCTGAAATACGTGCCATTCTACAGTTTACCTCCGATTATTATTCAGGGTTAGCCCTGACGCTGTTTATGCTTTGGATTTTCACAGATAACCATTACTTTTCCATTGCGCTTAATTACTTTGCATTTGTCGCAAATTTTCTTTACAGAAGGTCTAACTTTCATTTTGAATATCCTCCTTTTATTATTTCGAGCGCCATGTGATACGACCCTTTGTTAAGTCGTACGGCGACATCTCAATCGTTACCTTATCACCGGGAAGAATTCGGATATTGTTCATCCTGAGCTTTCCGCTGATATGTGCCAAAATGATATGCCCGTTTTTTAATTCAACCCTAAAGGTTGTGTTGGGCAATACCTCAACAACTGTACCTTCAACTTCTAACATATCTGACTTAGACATCAATATACCTCACTGATAAGATGTTAAATTTAACTGGAATCACATCACGGCGTAATCGCCAGCAATTGATTATTGCTTTCAGACCTTGGTTAAAATTACGGGGCCGTTATTTGTTATCGCAATAGTATTTTCAAAATGAGCTGAAAGCTTACCGTCTGCGGTAACAACGGTCCAGCCGTCCGAAAGCTGCTTTACCTTGTAGGTTCCCTGATTGATCATCGGTTCAATTGCCAATGTCATTCCGGGTAACAGTCTGATACCACGACCTTCGTGACCGAAGTTGGGTACACTTGGATCCTCATGAAGCTCCTTGCCAACGCCGTGGCCGACAAAATCACGAACAACGCCGTATCCGCGTTCCTCACAATATGCCTGAACCGCGTGACCTATATCGCCGATTCTGTTGCCGGGAACAGCCTGCTCAATGCCCAAATAAAGAGCCTCTCGCGTGGTGTCCATCAGCCGCTGTGCTTCGGGAGAGCAAGTCCCTGCCGCAAAAGTGGCAGCATTATCGCCGTTATAGCCGTTGATTTTAGCACCCAAGTCAATACTTACAATATCGCCCTCTTGAACAATTCGTTTCTTGCTTGGAATACCAT
>CADBUK010000087.1 GCA_902797915.1 Oscillospiraceae bacterium | reverse complement strand
TAGATTATGTAAGAATGTGTTGGGTCAACGCCGATAGCCGTGCTTACAATAATATTTGTTGTGCTTACTATCAGAGTAGAGCCAAGCTGAATAATGAAATATGCGCCGATTCCGCCGAATGCGTAAGACGCAATTTCCTTAAAGGACATATATTTGCCCTTGGGCGGCTCTTTCCAGTAGTATTTTACATTGTTTACCAAGTCCGTAGCCTTGGCTTTAAGTCCTGTGCCTGCCATAAAAATCTCCCCTTAAAAGATTTAATAGATATATTAATGATAACACACCGAACAGGCATTTACAATATTTAATAAAAAAGAAACGCAAGTTTATCCTGCGTTTCTTTTTAAACAATATCTTAACTTGCCGTGGATAAATTTCACTGTTGGGCTTTACTCGGCAATTCGGTTTATTCCTCGTTCTTAGGCTTGCGGTGCTTTTTGATTGCTTTTGTGATAACGGCTGCAAGCACTGCAACAAGAATTACCGCGCCGATTATGCACGGAACTGCAATTCTGAACACAAGCGGAATATAGAGCTTCGCCACGGGCGTGTGGTCGGGCAGGTGGTAAAAGCCGTCGCCGCTGTTGTCGCCGTACGCAATACGTATAACGTTAACGCTGTACTTTTCGGCGTCAACACTTACGGTTGCTCCGCTTACGCCGAGCGTTTCCTCAACGGGCGCAACGTAAACAGCTTTGCCTACCTCGTTGCAGGCGGAATGGAAGTTTGATGAAATGTGCTGAATTGAAGCGGCGTTAATGTCGCCGAAGCCGTCAAGGTTGATGTTAACCGTCTGCGCCTTGCCGCTTGAATTTACAAGCTTGACGTAAATTGCCTGTTCCTTTTGGTTAACGGTAACCGACTGCGCAAGCTCGCGCAGGGAAATATCGGCGTCAAACTCGGCGTCAATGTACTCAGCACCCAGATTATTAGCAAACAGCATTTGCGTATAGTAGGAGGGTGAGAGAGCAACGCTCTGCGAGTCAAACCAAACCTCGTTAATCGTCCAGTTCTGCGCATTGTTTTTTGCAAAGGTCGGGGCAAAGCAGGTCATGGCAACTACGTCGCCGTTGCGTTCAAAGCCCGTCATATAGGCGGCTTCCTCAATCGCCTCGGTAATGTTGCTTTTTGTCTGCATTGTGCCGTAGCCGTCAGCCGTTGCGTTGTATTCGCCCACAAACACCCTTGCGCCGCTGCGGCTGTACCCGTCATACCTGTCGTTATGGTCGTACAGATAGCTCTGCGAGGTGTAATAATGCTCGTCAACGTAGCAGTCGGAATACTTGTCGTTAGCAATCTGCCAGGCGTAGTCAAACGCGTCGCCCTCAAGCCAGGTGCCCGCGGTTGTAATAATGGTAATATCGGGATACTTTTCCTTAACGGCGTTATAAAGCGCGTCAAAGTTCCGCCAGTAAACCTCGCCCCAGTTTTCATTGCCGAGCTCTATGTATTTTAGGTTGTACGGCGCTTCGTGACCGTAAGCCGCACGCAACGCGCCCCAGTAGGTTGTTGTAGCGTCGCCGTTTGCAAATTCAATCAGGTCCAGTACGTCCTGCACATAGTTGTCCCATTCGGCAGTGCCGGGTGTAAGGGCAATGCTGTTAAGGTAATTAGTCCAGTCCTCCTCGCTCTGATAGCCAAGGTTGTTAACCTCGTTCGTGCGCCACTCAATTCCGCCGTCGTCGTCAGGCCAGTAGCCGCGAACGTCAATCAGGTATTGCCTGAATTCAGCGTCGGTCATAGTCAGCTTTTCGCGTGCGTCAACGTTAAAGTCGTAGTTGTTGCGTCCCTGACAGGTTAAGCCAACGTTAAGGCATGGCAGGGGCTCGGCGCCGATTTCGTCGCAAAGGTTAAAGTATTCGCCGTAACCCATCTGGTTTGAGTTGATGTAGTAATCCTTAGCCCAGTCGTTGCGCCAAACGTTATAGGTCTGCACTCTTTCCTCGGCAGGACCGATGGTGTCCTTCCAGTTGTAAAGGTTGTTCAGCGAATCCCCCTCGCAGAAGCAGCCGCCGGGGAAGCGTATAAATGAGGGGTTAAGGTCAACCAGCGCCTGCGCCAAATCTGCGCGAAGCGGGGAATACTGCCACTGCGGATTGCCGTAGCCGTATGAATCCTCGGGAATAAGGCTTACAAAATCAAGGCAAAGACTGCCCTCGCCCTGAAGAATTATGTTAAGCCCGCCGTCCTCGGTTGCGTTTGAAGTCAGCTCTGCGGAAAGCTTAACCCAGCCCGCGCTTGCCTTGGTTATATCAAGCTCGGTAAGGTTGTTTTCATTTGCAGGGGAGGCAAGGCCGACGTAAACCGTGCCGTTAAAATCTATGTTGCTGATATAGCAGGAAAAGGCGTAAGCTCCGCCCTCCTTGAAGCCCATATCCGCGCTTGACTGTTTGTCAGGGTTAACGTCCCAGGTTTTGTAATCCCAGTCCTCAGTGCAGCCGAGGTTTGTAACGATACCCTTGCCGGATACGCTCAGCAGCTCGTAATTTGTGTTGTTTTTGTTAAGCGGGTTTGCATTTTCAACAGTGTGGGTAATGTTGCTGAACTGCCAGGAGGTTTCGTTCAGCACTATGCCGTCCTCGGTAGTGTTGCCTTCGGGCAGGTCGTTGTACTCAAAGCTGTTGTTATATACAAGGTTTGCAACCAGTCCGCCGTCACACGCCTTTGAAATGTCCTCAATAAACGCGCCGTACAGCGTCTGCGAAACCTCGTGCGAAATATTATTTGCCGAAACGTTCAGGTTAACCGCGCTTTTGGCGTTTGCGGTAAAGGCAAAGCCGCTTGTTGCAAGCAGCGCCAGCACGGAAAAAAGCGAAACAATTTTCTTCATAAATATCTCCCCAAATTTTAGTTGTTGCCTTATTTTAGCATATATAAGGAAGGTTGTCAAAACCGCCGATTTTGATTATTTTTAAATTTGCAAAAATAATTGTTGCAATTGCAATAAAATGTGCTATAATATCTTTGCGCAAAAAAAGCAAATACTTCGAGGTGTGGCTCAGTTTGGTAGAGCACTTCGTTCGGGACGAAGGGGCCGCAGGTTCAAATCCTGTCACCTCGACCACAAGGACGGGTTTTCCAACCCGTCTTATTTTTATGCAATTCGCTCTAAAATGGCTTAAATACTTACTAAGCTGATTTTATAAAAATTGCAATGGCTTACTTGGGTTGCCATTAGTTGACTTGAGTTTGCCTGAACGTCA
Source organism: Oscillospiraceae bacterium (assembly GCA_902797915.1). GTDB lineage: Bacteria > Bacillota > Clostridia > Oscillospirales > Acutalibacteraceae > Eubacterium_R. Next base: position 2,423 of record CADBUK010000087.1, on the reverse strand, counting down.
ACCGCTTGCCAACCACTTTGCAAACAAAAACCTCGGCATTTCTGCCGAGGTTAAAATATTATTTTTTGTTTTCAAGGCGTTCAGCAGCGATTTGAATTGCCCACTCTTGCATAGGAGCAAACATTTTGCCTTTAATTTCATCAATATTCACCCACTCTAACTGATGGTCGCTTTCCTTCGGTTCTTGCACTTTATCAATTAGTTCACCAATATAATAATTCTGTATCGGATGAAAATAATTTACTTTTGGGTGTTTGCAATATGTTTCTGCACTTGCTATCTTTTCTTGTATAGCAAGGCGACAACCGGTTTCTTCAAGACATTCTCTGATAAGACAGTCCGTTTCGCTTTCACCTTTGTCCATTCCGCCGCCGATAAGAAAATATCCTTTCGGCGTTTTAACAATACAGACCTTGTTATTTTTTATCGGAATAATATAGGCTCCCTCTCTGTCATAATAATCGGCGTTTTCTTTTATGCCGAAGATTTTAATGGGAAGATGTTGAAATCTGTTTTGTTCTGACATACATCATTAATTCCTTAAATTAGTATTCATATTCCGTCAGCATTTCAAATTGTTCGGGTAAATCGTTGATTTTTTCTTTAATAAATAACGGATACAGATATTGGTCTTTAAGGGTATCAATATCAATCCATTCAAACATTTCGTGATTCCATGTTACAAGACCTTCAAAACGCTGCTGATTTACAAGGTCAGTATCGGAAACATCAACAAGATAATATATGCACAACTCGTGGAATTTTTCATTCGTAGTATCCTCAAGGAAGAAAGTTTGTGCAAACCAAAGTGGTCTTACAATGTTGGCGTCAATTCCGAGTTCTTCTTTCAGCTCGCGCAGCATAGCATTGTCAGCTGTCTCATTCAAATCTACTCTGCCGCCGGGAAGAAAGTAATAAGGCGAACAATCATTTTTCATAGCAAGCAGTTTGTTATTGTGCTTGATGACAGCGCAAACTCTGTAATTGAACACTCCGTTTTCAGTTCTGAATGTTAAATCCATAATTTCCTCCGAAATAATACAGACCTGCCACGGCGTGACAGGTCGATGTAACAGCATCTCTTATTGTAGATTATCAAGTCTTAACGCTGTGTTCGGAATGGTAACAGGTGTACCTGACTATTTGATTATATCAAAACAGATTTGCAATGTCAAATATTTCTATACCCGTCTTGACCTGCACCAATCAATGAAGGCGGATTTCATTACTTTAAAGTTCTTGCCGACTTTGATTGTCGGGAAGTCTTCACGGTAAAACAATTCTCTCGCTGCCTGAGTGGAGCATCCGATGATTTTTGCAACATCCATAGGCGTTAGGAAAACAATTTCTTCTTCCGTTTTGGTTGAGGTTTCTTCTTTAATAATTTCTTCCATAGTTAATTCTCCTTTACATAAATAATCCCTGTTCCTGTTCTCTGTCATAGGGCATATTGTAAGATATCTTTTTGTTGAGCTCTGCCTTTGTAATCCTGATACCGTGAGCGCGCATTTTCAAAACTAAAATGTCAAGGGCTTTGTCGTCAACGTCATAGTAATCGTAATTATCAAAATCAGGTTCCGGAGTCGGTAACGCACCAAGCACATCAAAGATTAAGTTATCAAGTCCCGTTGTGCAGTCGCCTGACTTCGGAGTTTCATAATTCAGTATCGTTTCCGTAAGCGGAGATTCACAACCGCCGAGCTCAAAATATGTCTGCAGATTTTCTTTGAGCAACCTTTCATCAAACAATTTTGAGTCGCGAACCCTGTGACCTTCAGCATCAGTATAAGTCATATACTTGTAGTCGGGATTGTACTTAGCTTCTACACCGTGCAGTTTCATTTTTTCAATAAATTCAAGCATAGAATATGATTCACTCATCATACGCAGCGCAAGTATTTTAATTTCAAACTTCCAGCGCGGCATTCGATTCCTGTCCGTCTTTGCCTCCGTAGTTTTGAAACCGTTTTTCTCGCAAAGCTCATTACTGTAATTCTTTATTGCAATTAAATCCTGCGGAGCCACATCCATTTTCTTTCCGTCAATCATATTTACCGGGTTGATAACAAAATGATTATGCGTGTGCTGACGGTCTATGTGCGTAGCAACTAACACTTGATAGTTGGGGAGGCAATGCTCCGCCATCTGCAAACCGATTTCGTGTGCCTGCTCCGGAGTTATGTTATCATCAGAAGCGAATGACTGAATCATATGATAATACGTTCTTCCGCCGTGCTTATTAAACTTCTGCTTCGTCATCTCAAATTCATCAATGACACTTTCGGGCATACAGTTAATACCGCTTATTAACTTGTCCTCGGTTTTTTCTTTCTGCGTTACATAATTGACCGCATTACTCACCGGAGATTTTGAAGCGAGGAGTTTAACAATTGCCATATCCGAGCCACCTCTTTTCTTGTTTC
>CADBUK010000086.1 GCA_902797915.1 Oscillospiraceae bacterium | reverse complement strand
GAAAACCACATCTCTTTTAATTTAGCTATTAAAGAATTCCTGCGCTATGCGAACGCTTTCCATTGCGTCTTTTGCGTACCGGTCGGCGTCAATCATTTCCGCGTAATGCCTTGTCAGCACCGCGCCGCCGACGAATACTTTTGCGTCCGTCTGTTCGTGCAGCAGCTTGATTGTGCGCTCCATTGCGGGTACGGTTGTGGTCATCAGCGCAGATAAGCCCACAAGCCTTACGCCGTTATCCTGAACGGCTTTCAGCACGGTTTCCTCGGGCACGTCTTTGCCGAGGTCGATTACCTCAAAGCCGTAGTTTGAAAGCAGAACCTTAACTATGTTTTTGCCGATGTCGTGAATATCGCCGTGCACGGTTGCAAGCACGATTTTGCCCTTGCTTTCCTGCTCGCCGCCGCTTGCCATCAGCGTTTCCTTAATAACGTCAAACGCCGCTTTTGCGGAGTCTGCGCTCATCAGCAGCTGGGGCAGGAACAGCTTGTTTGCCTCAAACCCTGCGCCGACCTCGTCAAGCGCGGGAATAATGTAATTGTTTATAACGTCAAGGCTGCTTTCCTTTTCAAGCAGCTCCTTTGCGCACTGCGCTGCCTCGCTCTGCAGACCCTTAACTATTGCGGTGTGCAGGGTAAGACTGCTCTGCGGGGCAACCGTTTCGGTTGCGGTTGCACTGCTTATGTATTCGGCGCAGTTATCGTCAAGCCCCGCAAGCGCGTTGAACGAATAGTACGCGTTCATCATCGCCTGCGATTTCGGGTTGATAATACCCGCGCTCAGCCCGTTTTCAAGCGCCAGCGTGAAAAACGCCGCGTTCACGGTATCCCTGTTCGGCAGACCGAAGGAAACGTTTGAAACGCCGAGCACGGTGTTTATTTCAAGATAGTTTTTAATATAGCTTGCCGCTCTCAGAGTTTCAACCGCGTTGCGTTTGTCCGTGCTGATTGTCATAGTCAGCGGGTCAATAACGAGGTTGTTTTTTGTTATGCCGTATTTCTTTGCGGTGCTGATAATTCTTTTTGCAATTTTAATTCTGCCCGACGCGGTTTCGGGAATTCCGTTTTCGTCAAGGCAGAGGCACACTACCGCCGCGCCGTATTTTTTTGCAAGCGGGAACACCGTGCGCATACTCATTTCCTTGCCGTTAACGGAGTTCAGCAGGGGTTTGCCGTTGTAAACGCGCAAGCCTCTCTCGAGCGCCTCGGGGTCGCTTGTGTCAATCTGAAGCGGGGTGGGCAGTACAGCCTGCAGGTTGTAAACCGCCGCTTCCATCATAGCGGGCTCGTCAATCTCGGGCAAGCCCACGTTTACGTCAAGGATGTGCGCGCCCGCGTCCGTCTGCTCCGTGCCTTCGCGGATAATGTAGTCAATATCGTTTCTGCGCAGCGCCTCTTTAAGCAGCTTTTTGCCCGTCGGGTTAATGCGCTCGCCTATAATAACGGGCTTTTCGCCAAGCTCAACGGTTTTGCTGTAGGACGAAACAAGGGTGCGGAATTTCTTTTCGGGAACGCTTTCGGGTATATCCCTGCAAAGCTCAATCATCTGCCTGATATGCTCGGGCGTTGTGCCGCAGCAGCCGCCGAGGTAGGAAACGCCCATTTCCGCCATTTTCTTCATATCCTGCGCAAATTCCTCGGGCGTTACATTGTAAACGGTTTTGCCGTTAACGCTTTCTGGCAGTCCCGCGTTGGGCTGAACGATAATCGGCAGGCTTGTGTGCTCGCGCAGCTCGCCTAACAGTCCGAGCATTTGCTTGGGACCGAGCCCGCAGTTGAAGCCGAGCGCGTCAACGCCGAGCCCCTCAAGCATTGCAACGGCGGTCTGAATATCGGCGCCCGTAAGCAGTCTGCCTTTTTCGTCAAAAATCATTGTAACAAATACGGGCAGCTCGCAGTTTTCCTTTGCGGCAAGCACCGCGGCTTTAAGCTCGTAGGTGTCGCTCATAGTTTCAATCAAAACGGCGTTCGCGCCGAATTTGCCTGCGTTAACCACTTCCGCAAAAGCGCTCACGGCTTCCTCAAAATCAAGGTCGCCCATCGGCTTTAACAGCTTGCCCGTGGGTCCGATGTCAAGCAGCACCTTTTTGCCCGTCTTCATTGCGTTTTCAACGCCTGCGCGCACGATTTCGGCGCAGTTTTTCATTTTAAGGCGGTTTGCGCCGAAGGTGTTTGCGGTAATGTATTCACTGCCCGATTCGGCGTACGCGCGGTGGATTGCAAGAATTGCCTCGGGGTTTGTTAAGTTGAGAAGCTCGGGAATTTCGCCTGCGGCAGTAAGCCCCAGAGCCTGCAGCATGGTGCCCATGCCGCCGTCAAAAAATCTGATTTTGTTATTATTCATCTTAGTCCTCTATCCCCGCAAATGCGGTAACGGATTTGGTGGGTATCATCTGAAAGGTTTCGGTTAAAGTTACGCCGCACCTTTTTGTTATGTCTAAAAGAGAAAACAGCTTTTTCTGCTCCGAAATGTCAAGGTCAAAATAACCTGGGGAGTAGCGCTGGCGCGTTTTTGCGCCGCATTCAGCCTCGATTTCAGCCTGCACGCCGTCGCAGACCTCCTCAATCATCGCGGCAAAAACCGCCTGCAGAATTGCAAGTCGGGCGCTTTGCGAAGCGTTTGCGCGCAGCATTCTGTCCGCCTCCGTGCCAAGCGTTGCGCCAAGCACGGCAACACGGCGGCAGCCGCGCAGGTTGTCGGCAAGGCGGCGGCTTTTAAACTCAACCCCGCCTATGATAACGCCGTCCTCGTTTACTGTGCAGTCAAGCGCTCTCCAAATGCTTTTAGGCTCAATCTTCGACTGCGCCTGTTCAATTTCCGCGTCAATAAGCGCAAGCAGATTTTCGTCGCTGACCTGTGAATTCGTGCGCAGGTAGCGTAAAATTTCGTTTTTATTCATTAATGATGTGTGAAAGTCCTTTCATAATTGCCTCGGCAACCTCGGGCTTGTTCATTGTGTAAATGTGAATGTTGTTCTGCCCGTTTGCCATCAGGTCTATAATCTGCTCCGTAGCGTAAATAATGCCCGCCTGCTTCATTGAGTCGGGGTTGCTGCCGAAGCGCTCCATAATTTTGAAAAACTTTTTCGGCACGCTGGAGTTGGAAAGCTCAATACTGCGCTTAATCTGGTTTGCGTTTGTAATCGGCATAATGCCCGCAATAATCGGCACGTCAATACCCTTGATTGCGCAGTCCTCTTTAAAGTTAAGAAAAACCTCGTTGTCAAAAAACATCTGCGTCGTCAGGAAGTCAAGCCCGCAATCCACCTTTTCTTTAAGGTGCGCCAAATCCTCAACCCTGTTTTTGCTTTCGGGGTGTATTTCGGGGTAGCACGCGCCGCCTATGCAAAAGCCGCCCCTTGCCTTAATGGTGTTAACAAGCTCGTAAGCGTAGTGAAAATGCTGGCCGTCGGGGAACTCAAAGCCCTCGGGAATATCGCCGCGCAGGGCAAGGATGTTTTCAATCCCGTGGGCGCTGAAATCGTCAAGCACGCTGTTAATTTTATCCTTGGTGCTTGTAAGGCAGGTCAGGTGGGAAAGGGGAGTAATCCCGTCGTCCTTAATTGCGCCCGCAAGCTCCGTGGTAAAGCCCGCGGTTGTGCCCGCCGCGCCGTAAGTAACGCTCATAAACGCGGGGTTGCTTTTTGCCATTTCGGCAACAACCGCCTTTGTGTGCTCAAGCCTGCCCCATTCCTTAGGCGGAAAAACCTCAAATGAAACGGTAACCTTGTTGTTTTTAAGAATATCCGCAATTTTCATTTCATCATCTCTTTATCTAAAGTTATAATATATAATTTTAGCAAACTAAATCGTAAAAGTAAAGTGTTATTTAACTCAGCGACGCCAAACGCCTGCCGCAGACCGTTAAAAAGGGCTGTCCCAAACGGAACAGCCCTTTAAATGATTAAATTAGCCTTTTGTAATATTCCTTGTTTCAAGCAGGAATTCGTCAGAAGCAGGTGCGTGGTTGGTGTAAACGATGTCAAGCGAAGCGCGCTTGTCTTTAAGAACGGCAACGTTTGCGTGCTGAACATCAATGTGAACCTTCATTGTGTAATCAGCCTCAACGATTTCCTTAGTAGCGGTGTTAATCTTAACAACGCCCGTGCCGCCCTGATAGTTTACAACGAAATTATCATCAATTGAGCCCTGTGAGAAGGAAAGAACGCTAATCTGATTAACAGTGCCGCTGATATCGCCCAGAACGTTGAAGAAACGTCCCTGTGCGTCCTGGTCAGCCATTGAAAGCACAACGCCCTTGGGCTGAATTGAAATTGTGATGGTGCCGTCGCCGTTATCCTTAACGTTGCAGGCAAGCACGTCGTCAGCAGTAAGGTGGGATTCCTTCTGGTCAATCTGTGAACCGTTGGGACCGTCCTCGCGGTAATCGTAAACGGGGTCTCTGTTAGCCGCAACGGGAATACCCTTAGGTGCGCCGCTGAACAGGCTGCCCATAATACCGGGAACAAGCTTGTTAATCATATCGTTTGACTTGCCCTCAACCAAAAGGTTCTGAACCTCAAGGTTTTCGTCAGCAAGCAGCTTGTAATAAGTTTTAGCCTCGCCGTTTTCGGTGTAAGGAGCGGTTAAGGTTTTGGTGTAATTGAACGCCTCAACATAGTACGCAACAACATCGTCAACGCTGTTGAAGGTAACTCCGCCGTAGGTGCCGGGCTCAAACTCAGCGTCAAGAACGGAAACGTCGGCGTTGTTGCCCTCTTCAACAGGCTGCTCCGCCTGCTTGCCGTCTGTAAATGCAATAACGCAGATAAGCGCGATGAAAGTAATAACGCAAACTATTGATAAAAATTTGTTGAAAGAATCAAGCTTTGTTTTTGCTTTCATATATTTATCCCCCTTAAATGGATAGTACTACCCCTTAATAATAACCGAAAATTAAATCAATTTCAAGTTATTTTTAAAATTTATTATAATGTTGGATTATTACAGCGGCGTTTTTGAGAAAAAGTAGGGGACGCCGAACTCGGCGTCCCGTTTTGTTTTTGATGTGTTTGTTATTTCTTTGCTGTTTCAACAATTCCCTCGGCAAGACCTGCAAGGCCCTGAATTTCGCTCGGGATGATGATTTTTGTTGCGTTGCCGTTTGCGGCAGCCTCAAAGGCTTCAAGGGATTTGATTTTAACAACAGCCTCGGAGGGATTAGCCTCGTTAATCATTCTGATACCGTCAGCCTCAGCCTGCTTAATCTTCAGAATTGCCTGAGCCTCGCCCTCTGCCTCGCGGATTTTCTGCTCACGAACGGCGTCTGCCCTCAGGATAGCGCTCTGCTTTTCAGCCTCTGCCTCAAGGATTTTGGACTCCTTAAAGCCCTCTGCCTCAAGAATACGGCTCTGCTTTTCGCCCTCTGCGCGCAGGATTGCTTCACGGCGCTCACGCTCCGCCTTCATCTGCTTTTCCATTGAATCCTGAATTTCCTTGGGCGGCAGAATGTTTTTCAGCTCAACGCGGTTAACCTTAATGCCCCAGGGGTCAGTTGCTTCGTCAAGGATTGAGCGGATTTTGGTGTTAATCGTATCTCTTGATGTCAGCGTTGCGTCAAGCTCAAGCTCGCCTATGATGTTACGCAGCGTGGTTGCCGTCAGGTTTTCAATTGCTGCAAGCGGCGCTTCTACGCCGTAGCAATACAGCTTCGGGTCTGTAATCTGGAAGAATACAACGGTATCAATTTTCATTGTAACGTTATCCTTCGTAATAACCGCCTGCGGCGCAAAGTCAACAACCTGCTCCTTGAGCGAAACGGTTTTTGCAATTCTTTCAATGAACGGGATTTTTACGTGTAAGCCCGTTTCCCACGTTACCGAGTATTTGCCCAGCCTTTCAATTACGTAAGCCTTTGACTGTGCAACAACCTTGATGTTTGCAACAATAAACAGTGCCAAAATAACTAATATGATAATGAATACTACAAACGGTCCCATAATCTTTCTCCCTTTTTTCGCAGCGCAGCTTTTGCGAAATGCTGCGTTATACGGTAAATTCCGCTCGGTTACATACACAAAGTATGCGCCCTCACGCAATTTTCCGAAAGCCTTGCCTTTCGCAAAATCTGTCTGCATTGTTTTTTTACTTTATTCTTCATTGACGGGGGAAACGATAAGCTTCACGCCCTCAATCTTTTCAACCTTAATTTTTGCACCCTCGGCAATGTCCCCGCCGTTTGCGCTTCTTGCGGTCCAAACCTGATTGTCAACCTTAACCTGCCCTTCGGCGTCAAGGTTTGAAATTGCCTGTACCACAATGCCGTCCCTGCCTATATATCGGTCCGCGTTGGTTTTTTCAAAGCCCTTTTTGTTCAGCTTTCTTGCCAGCGGCCAGAAAAGGATTAATGAAATTATTGATACCGCGGCAAAAACGATTATCTGTATCGTTGTGCTGATGTTGAAAATGCTTAGTATCAGCGCCACAAGACCGCCGAGCGCAAACCAGACGGATAGCAGCTGAACGCTTGCCGCCTCAACAATTACGGCTATTACTATAACCGCAATCCAAACCCCAAGCATCGGCATAAGCTCATCTCCTTTAATTTTTTCTGCTACATTTAAGCCGCCGCTCAAAAAGAAAGCTCACACACAGGCGCCTGCGTATGAGCTCGTTTCGGTTTTCTTATACTATGCCTGTATCGACACAAGAGTTTAACCTATCGGTTTCTTAAATGTTGGCTGTATTATACCACATATTGACGAAAAAGTCAATATATTTCGGTTTGTTTCCATATATGGACTCTTGAAATATCATTATAATATGTTAAAATTAATAAGTAAATATTTATATACCTAATTATATTGTGCCCGATTTTGAAAAATTATCAAAATTATGTTTTTGAGTATCGGCGCAAAAAATTTTTTCGGATTTGTTATGAGAGAAAAGGAAAAAACCACACTGCGAAAAATTGAACATCACAGTCGGGAAAGCTTTTACCTGATTGTACGCGGCGCAGAGGTGGGCGTGTTTGCGGGTCTGGTCTGCGTGGCTTACCGTAAACTTTTAGAGCTTTCGGAGGGCTGGCTGTTTCAGATTATCGATTATGTTAAGGGCAGCCCGCTTAAAACTGCGCTCTGGCTTTTGGCGCTCGGGTTAATCGGCGTTATAGTTCATTATATTGTTAAGGCGGCGCCCGAATCGGCAGGCTCGGGAATTCCGCAGGTTACGGGCGAGGTTAAGGGTTACCTTACTTCGCCGTGGCTCAGAACGCTTTGCGCAAAGCTGCTCGGCGGCTCGCTTTCCGTTTTTGCGGGTCTTTCGCTCGGCAGGGAGGGTCCCAGCGTTCAGCTCGCCGGTATGGCTGCAAAGGGAGTTGCAAAAATCACGAAGGCGGACAAAACCACCACTCTGCGTATGATTAGCTGCGGCGCGGGCGCAGGTCTTTCCGCCGCGTTCAACGCACCGCTTGCGGGCATAATGTATGTGCTTGAGGAAATCCACCGCACCTTTGATAAATCCATTCTCTGTATGGGCATTGTTGCCGCGGTTGTTGCCGATTATATTTCAAAATTCTTTTTCGGCCAGAACACGATTTTTAATTATCAGACGGAAAACGTACCGCTCAGGCATTACTGGCTGTTGATTATTATGGGCTTGCTGCTCGGGCTTCTCGGCGCGTTTTACAACTGGTTTATGCTTAAAACGCAGGATTTGTATAAGCGCATTTCAAAAATCCCCGAGCCGATAAAGCTTGCAATCGTTTTTGTTGTCAGCGGCGTTGTCGGCTTATGGCTTCCGCAGGTGCTCTGCGGCGGTCACAGAATGGCGGAGCTGCTTATTACCGAGCATCCGTCAATCAGGGTTTTGCTTGCGCTGTGCGTTGCTAAATTTCTTTTCGGCGCGTTCAGTTTCGGCAGCGGCGCACCCGGCGGCACGCTTTATCCGCTGTCAATACTCGGCACTTATATCGGTGCAATTTACGGCGATTTTGTTATCGGCGCGTTTGACCTTAACCCTGATTTGTGGCAGGAATTTGTTGTGCTCGGTATGGCGGGCTTCTTTGCCTCAATCGTTCGCGCGCCCATTACAGGCGTAATCGTCGTGTTTGAAATTTCGGGAAATATGAATAACATTCTGCCGCTTGCAACCGTTGCGCTTATTTCGTACGCAACGGCAAACACGCTCGGCAGCGTGCCGTTTTATGACGCCTCGCTTGAAAGAATACTCAAAGCAAAGGGTATGCCTACGGGCGAGGACGGCAAGGTGGGCGAAAGGGTACTGCAAACCTACGTCGTACCGCTTGGCAGTAAAATCGTCGGCAAAACGCTTGCCGAGGTTGACTGGGGCAAGCACTGCCTTGTTGTTGCGATTGAGCGCGGCGAGCTTTCCGTTACCCCAAAGGGCGACACGGAGATTATGGCGGGCGACACCCTGCTGATAATGGTTTCTCAGCGCCGCTTCTCGCAGGACAGAAACAGGCTTGATAATATAATAAACGGAAACTAAAAACGGGAGGTCGAGGTTGACCTCCCCTGCAATCTCACAAATACGTTTCAGGAAAAAAGTAGGGGATGCCGACTCGGCATCCCGCTTTTTATTCTAAATTACCTGTCAACAACATTATTGCCGTCAGCGCCGCTACGGGTGCGGTCTGCGTGCGCAGAATTCGCTTGCCGAGCGTTGCGGAGATTGCTCCGTTTTCGGTAAGCATTTCCGCCTCCTCGGGCGCAAAGCCGCCCTCGGGGCCGATAAAAATTGCAATATTTTCAATCGGTTTATCCTTGCTGAAATCGGCAAGGATTTTTTTAATCGGCACGCCGCCGCCCTCGTAAAACAGGATTTTTAAATCCGCCGTACATTCGGCAAGCGCCTGCCTGAGCGTTATCATTTTGTTAACCGTCGGCACAATGCCCCTGCCGCTCTGCTGCGCTGCCTCAAGGGCAATTTTGTTGTACCTTGCGTTTTTCTTTGCCGCCTGCTTTTCGTCGGGGCGGCTAATACTGCGCGCGGTCAGCGTGGGGGTAATTTCAAAAACGCCAAGCTCAACGCATTTCTGAATAATATCCTCCGTTTTGTCGCCCTTAGGCACGCCCTGGTAAAGCGAAACCTTAACGCTCGGCTCGCTGTCGGACGCCTGCTTATAGCACACGGCAAGGGTAACGGCGTCCTTTGTTATCTCCTCAATTCTGCAGCCGTAATCCGTGCCGCCGCCGTCGCAGACGGTAATCATATCGCCCACGTTCATACGCAGGCTTTTTGCAAGGTGGCGGCTCTGCTCCTCGTCAAGCGTAATGAACTCCCCGCCTACATTTTCAACAAATAGCTTTTTCATATTATGTCCTTTAATTCCGTATCCGAATTATTAATTAATATAGTAGGTGCGGACATAGTCCGCCCGATAATTCCGTATTCCGAATTCCGCATTACAAATTATTTCTCGCCCAATGGAACAAGTATTGCTGTGCAATTCCCTCGTAGCCCTTAAAGCATTCGGGCAGCCCGTCGGGGTAGTATTCAAGCACGCGCTTCATCCAAACGTCAACGGGGAAGCATTCAACAAACTGAAAGCCGAACAGCAGCGCGCAGTTTGCAACCTTAATTCCCACGCCGTAAATATCAAGCAGGGCTTTTTTTGCGTCGTCAAGCTCCATTGCCTTGATTTCGGAAAGGTCAATTCTGCCCGAGGCAACGTCGTCCGCAAGGCGTTTGATATACTTTGCGCGGTAGCCTGCGCCGATTGCCTCCAAATCGGAAACCTCAAGCGCGCTCAAACGCTCTGCCGTCGGAAAGGAATATGCGCCCTCGGCAACCTCGTCGCCGTAAGCCTCGCACAGCCTTTTGATTATGCCTTTAATACGTTTAATGTTGTTTTGCTGGCTGATTACGAAGGAAACAAGCGCTTCCCACGGGTCCTGATTTAAAATGCGTATTCCGTAGTATTCGTCAATGGTCTGCGCAACAAGCGGGTCCCTTTTCAGCCTTTCACAGATTGCGGCGTAATCCCTGTCCAAGTCAAAATAATTGCGCCACACCGCCTCGAAATCCTCGGGGCTTGTGTTTTTCAGCACAAAGTCGCCGTTTTCCTCTTTAATGTTCAGAAATTTTGAAAAGGCAACGCCGCTCCAGGAGCCGTCCTCCTGCTCCTCCCAGCGAAACGCCTCTCCGCAATCAAGAGTGAGCGGCAGGCTAAGGCATTTTACGCCCTTTAAAATTAAATCGTTTTCCCTCTGCTCAATTATCATTATCTGTATAATTTCTCCTCTGATTTTCTGAAAAAATTATAACATATTATCTGTCAATAGGGAATATCAAAAATAGCAAATTAACTAAAAATTTTTGTAATAATTTGTAACTTTACAAATTGTTGAAAACTCTGTGTAAATTATTGAAAATTGAATTCTCAACATTGTAAAAACACTTTTCAACATTAAAAAACGGCTTGTTTATGCGGTTTTTAACCAAGATTTTGAACATTTTTAACATAGTTTTCAACATTTTCAATGCGTAAAACCTAATATACTTTTTGTTATCAAGAACCTTTGTCAAGCAATATTTTATTGCAATTTTAACCAAAAATGCCCCCTTTAAAATTTGAATAAAAAGCCGTAAAGCTTCAAACACTATTTGTATAATTTGAAAGATTTTTACATTAAATTTCGGGAGGAAAAGATGGCGTATGCTTAAAGGTGTAAACAGGCAGGTTTTGGAGATTACGGGCACGGATAATCCTTATTTTGAAAAAATTTTGTTCTTCGTTAAGCCCGAATATATCAACGAGGACGGCGCAAAGCTTAAATCGCAGGCGGAGCAGGTTGCAAAAACCGTGCAAAAGCCGCCGCGAATGAAAAAATCGAAGCGCGAAATCCGCCGTCTTGCCGTGCAGTTTGCAATCTGCCTTGCGGCAGGCGCGGTTATAACCCTGATTTTAAATTATGTGGCGTAGGTGGTTGAAGTGACAGTATATAAGGCTTTCAGGAATTTTTATATTTTTTTGATTTCGGCGGCAATTCTGCTCGGCGCGGCGGCGGGCGGCGCAGCCGCCTATGTGCTTTACGATAAGCAGGAGCAGGCGGAGTACGCGCTTTCAAAGTACGGCTCAACGGGCAGCGAGGTGCGCAATATTCAGCAAAAGCTGAAAAGCCTCGGCTATTACGGCGGCTCGGTGGACGGCATTTACGGCACGCAGACGCAGAACGCCGTGCGCAGCTTTCAGCGCAGCGTGGGTATAACTGTGGACGGAATTGCGGGGCCGCAAACCCTGCTGTATATGGGGCTTGGCGGCTCGTCCTCGGGCGGCAGCAGTCTTTCGGGCAGCGACGTTCAGCTTATTGCGCGCGTTATTTCCGCAGAGGCAAGGGGAGAGAGCTATACGGGGCAGGTTGCCGTGGGCGCCGTTATTCTTAACCGCGTGGCGCACCCCTCGTTTCCCGACACGGTCAGCGGCGTTGTTTACCAGAGCGGCGCGTTTTCCTGCGTGTATGACAGCAACTGGTATGCCTCCGTTACGGATACCGCAAAGCGCGCGGCGCAGGACGCAATCAACGGCTGGGACCCAACGGGCGGCGCGATTTATTATTATAATCCCGCCAAGACGAGCAGTCAGTGGATGCGCTCACGCCCCGTAACAACGGTTATAGGCAACCACGTGTTTTGTAAATGAATAATATTCCTCTTGAATAATATCGGTTTTTAACATATAATCAATATTAACAAGGGGGTTATTATATGAAAAAAGCAATTTCGGTTTTTATTGCCGTATTAATGGCACTGTGCGTTATGCCGTTTGCCGCTTATGCAGACAACGACCCTGACGCAGTGTACAGATTTCACGAAACGATTTCCGTTTTCGGCGTTGTTTATGACGACGGCATGGGCAAGACTTATTATTTTAACAATTCCGCAGAGCCCTTCGAGGTTGTTGCCGATGAAATCGGCACGGAAGATGATGTTATAAACTATCAGCTTTCGCCGACAGCTCAGACGCTGACAAACCGTGTTACCAACTGGGCAAACAGTCTTGGCGTAACTGCTAAAAACAAGAAATTAACAAGCATGGTTGAGGGCTCTCCTGCGCCCTGCTTTGGCAGAAGCTCGGACGATAACCCCGACGCAAGATACGAAACCATAACCGACGCAAAATATTTGGAAACGATTACAAGATATGATAATGCAACGGTGCGCCTTGAGGGGCATGTCAGCAACATTCTTCCCGAGCTTGCGGCAACCGTAACGGGAATTGCGGCAAATGCGGCAGTCGGCTCAACCGCTGTTACAACAGAGGATACAAACTATACCGTTGAGCTTATCGGCTGGTATGACTGCGAAAGCCCGTTTGATATCGTTAAGGGCGAAGAGCTGAGCGCAGATACCGCCCTTGTCGGCGGCAAAACCTACGTTGTCGGCGTAAAGTTTACGGCGAACGACGGCTTTACGATAATTAAATCCCCCGACGTTACCATAAACGGCGAGGAAGGCAAAATCGGCGGCTACAGCGGCAGCGCAAGAATGTATTACGTTCCCGTAACCGTTTCCGACGCAGAGCCCGAGCCTGTTCTGACGGGCTGGCAATACATTGACGGCGCGTGGTATTTTTATAACGAAAGCGGCGAAAAGCACACGGGCTGGCTGCTTGACGGCGGTAAATGGTATTACCTGAAATCAGACGGCGTTATGGCTACGGGCTGGGTAAAATCAGGCAGCAGCTGGTATTTTATGAGCAAGAGCGGCGCAATGGCAACGGGCTGGGTTAAGTCCGGCAACGACTGGTACTTTATGAAATCAAACGGCGCGATGGCTACGGGCTGGGTAAAATCGGGCAGCAAATGGTACTTTATGAAATCAAGCGGCGCGATGGCTACGGGCTGGGTTAAGAGCAGCGGCAAGTGGTACTATATGGACGCCTCGGGCGCAATGCTTGCCAACACCTCAAAGAAAATTAACGGAAAAACATATAAATTCAACGGTTCAGGAGTGTGTACTAATCCGTAAAATCAAAACGCTATTCTTCGGAATAGCGTTTTTTATTTTGTCATTTCGGGGGCACTGTAACGATTTAACAAATTAAAATGTTAAATTTGTACCGACTTTATTGACTTTAGAAAAATACTGATTTATATTAATATTAATTTTTTAAGTTTCATTTAAGGTTTAATATTTATTATATCTAAACCATATATTAATACTTATTTAAAATGGGGTGGTTTTTTGACGATTGCAACTTTTAAAAGGTATGAAAAAAAGTACCTGATTTCAAAAGAAAAGCTGGATGAAATTCTGCCCGTTCTGCTTGAATATATGGATTTGGACGAGTATTGTATCGGCGGCAACGAGTACCGCATTTACAGCATTTATTACGACACCGTCAACCACGACGTAATCAGGCAGAATTCGTCAAAGCCCGTTTACAAGGAAAAAATGCGCCTGCGTTCTTATTATGACAAAAAGGACCCCGAGGATAAAATCTTTATGGAAATAAAGAAAAAAAGCAACAAGGTCGGCAACAAGCGCAGGATTAAGCTTAAAATCAAGGAGGTTGAACCCTTTGTTAATCAGGGCGTTTTGCCCGAAACCAAGGACTACCTTTCGGCGCAGGTGGCAAAGGAGCTGCAGTATTATTTCAAACGCAACAAGGTTGCCCCCGCGCTTTATGTTCAGTATGACCGTCTGGCGCTGTTCGGCAAGGAAAATCGCGATTTCCGAATGACGTTTGACCGCAACGTACGCACACGGCGCAGTAATTTTCAGTTCGGCGAAAGCGAGCAGGACGAGCTGTTGCTGCCCGAGGGTATGTATATTATGGAAATCAAAATTCTCGGCGCAATGCCGCTATGGCTTACGCACATGCTTTCGGAGCACGGGCTTTACAGCCGCGGTTTTTCAAAGTACGGCGCAAAGTATAAGCAGGATTTGCAAAATCACACCCTTGAATATCGCCTGCAGGACAGGGACGGCAACAGGGTTGATTTTGATTATTTCAGCAGTCTGGTTTTTGACTGATAAATAAGGTAAAAATTTTTGGAGGATATAATTATGAGTGACTTTATCAATTCGTTAACAAGCGGCGACATCGCCACGGAGCTTACTATGAAAAGCGTTTTGCTTATTCTTGCTTCGTCAATCATCATCGGCTTGGTTATCAGCGCCGTTTATCTCTTTACGCACCGCAAGGACGGTTACAGTCAGGCGTTCTGCGTTTCGCTTATTCTGCTTTCCCCGATTGTTGCGCTGGTAATTTTGCTTATCGGCAACAACGTTGCAAGGGCGTTCAGCCTTGCGGGCGCGTTTGCGCTTATCCGTTTCAGAAGCGCACCCGGAGACCCGAAGGATATTGCCTTCGTGTTTATGAGCGTTGTTATGGGCCTTGCCTGCGGTATGGGCTATTACGCTTATGCAGCCGTTGCAACCGCGGTTATCCTTGCGGTAATCGTTGTTCTGCACCTTACAAATTATGCAGGCAAGAAGTCGGACACTTATACGCTTAAAATCACGGTTCCCGAAACCCTTAATTACGTAGGCGCGTTTGACGAAACGCTTGATAAATATTGCACCAAAAGCAAGCTTTCGGTTATCAAAAGCGTTGATTTCGGCGCGCTGTTTGAGCTCAGCTTTACGGTTACTATGAAGGACCCTGCGCAGGTTCGCGAGTTCCTTGATGAAATCCGCGCAATGAACGGCAATCTTAAAGTTATGCTTTCGGTTGAAGCTCCCGCAGTAAAGAGCTTTCATTTTCAATAAAAAACAATGCGCAGTCAGGCGCTAAACCGCTCGGTTGGTGATTTGTATGGAAAAACTAAAAACTTGGCTTGCCTCGCTTACAAAGCAGCAGAAGATAATTATTGCCTGCACGGTGGGCGTAGTTGTTGCAATTGCGGCGGGCGCGGGCATTTACGAGTACGCAAACAGAAATAAAACGCTGGATATTGACGAGCCCGTAACAATAGTTGAGGACGCTGACGACGGCGATTCAGGCATTGTTGAGGAAATGGCGGCAAGCAATCTGATTGAGCTTACCGACGAGGCGGGCAACGTGCTTACCCTCATTCCGATTAATGACGTTACAAATACATATATGGTCAGCGCATTCGTTCAATCCGCAAAGGATAAGAACGGCAACGCAATAACGGACGCTAATCTTGTAGGCAGGGTTATTGCGGTTTCTGCGGACACAAGCACGGGCGCAACGGTTTATTCGCTGAAGCTGAATAACGGCAGCAAGATTTTTCTTGATTTCTACACTGATGAAAACAAGAATATGATTGCCGTTCAGAGCTATGACGACGGCAAGCTTTACGAGGTTGAAACCACAAGGGGCGACACGGGCTATATTTATATGCACCTTAAAAGCGCGGACGGCAAAACGCCTATTGAGGTTACCGCAGCCGAAAACGGCGACGGCAAGTACACCGTAACGGAAAAATCAACGGGCACGGTGCTTTCAAAGGCGGCAATCAAAAACGGCACGATTATTACCGAAACGACGCCCGCAGGCAGCTCCCCGTCAGACGCGGACGCAGCGGCGGCGCAGTCGGGCACAAGCGGCTCGAACGATAATCCGCAGCAGGAGCAGGATAACGTTATCGGCTTTGCGGATTACAGCGATTTGGCTGACATAAATATTATTCTTAAAGCAAACACGACTGCGGCAGTCGGTCTGGACGCTAATTCGCCGATTACGGATATTGACGCCAAGTCAAAGGCGTATATTCAAAACGGCACGCTTTATCTTATAGGTAACGGCGATTATTACATTACACAGGAAAACGCTTCGTCCACCTGGTACGGCAAAATAATCGTTCAGCTCGGCAATCAGGGCCTTGCAAGGGTAAGGCTGGCGGGCGTTGATATCACCTCCAGCGATTCCTTTGCGCTTGAGTTCCAGGATACGGACACCGTGATTAACGACACGGATAACGACGGCGAAGCGCTGGTTTATAAAAACACCGCCGCCACAAAGAATAATCCCAATGCGGTGCTTTCCTTTGTTGAGGGCACCACAAGCAGCCTTAAGGCAAACGGAAATGCCAATAATTATGGTAGTGGAACGATTTATAGTGAGTGCAAATTATCTATTAAAGGTCATGGCACCGTAAATATTTATTCAAAAAACAAAAACGGTATCTATGCGGAACGCAGTGCGGCAATTCAAAACTGCACTATGAACGTTACATCAGAATTAGGCAAGGGTATTCGTGTTAAGGGAACCCTTGATATTGAAG
>CADBUK010000085.1 GCA_902797915.1 Oscillospiraceae bacterium | reverse complement strand
TAACAGCCTCGAACTGCTCGCAAGAAAGCAAATCCGCGATTTATATATATAATTTTAAATTTTTTCTTGATTTTTTAAAATTGCTGTGGTAATATGTTACAGCATAGTCTATAAGTGCGCTTATAGCTAAGCAAACCACACATCGCGTTTTAGCCCCAAGGTTATAAAAAGCGGGCTTTGCCATAGGCGCGGTGGCGGTATAACCTAAAAGGAGGAAATAAAAATGGCAAATGTAGTTTCTATGAAACAGCTTTTAGAAGCAGGTGTTCACTTCGGACATCAGACAAGAAGATGGAATCCTAAAATGGCTGAGTACATCTTCACAGAGCGTAACGGCATCTATATCATCGACCTTCAGAAAACAGTTAAGAAGCTCGATGAAGCTCATATGTTCGTACGCGACCTTGCTGCTGACGGCGGCTCAATCATCTTTGTAGGCACAAAGAAGCAGGCTCAGGATTCCATTAAGGAAGAGGCTGAGCGTTGCGGTATGCCTTATGTTAACGCTCGCTGGCTCGGCGGTATGCTTACAAACTTCAAGACAATCCGCGGCCGTGTAGCACGTCTTGCACAGCTCAAGAAAATGCGTGAGGACGGCACCTTTGACCTTCTTCCCAAGAAGGAAGTTGCAGGCCTTGAGCTTGAGATTGAAAAGCTTGAAAAGTATCTCGGCGGTATTACTGAGATGAAGAAGGTTCCCGAGGCAATGTTCATCGTTGACCCCCGCAAGGAAAGAATTGCGGTTTCAGAGGCAATGAAGCTCGGTCTTCCGATTGTTGCTATTGTTGATACTAACTGCGACCCTGATGAAATCGATTACGTTATCCCCGGTAATGATGACGCTATCCGCGCTGTAAAGCTTATCGCAGGCGCAATGGCTTCTGCTGTTATTGAGGGCAGAGACGGTCAGGACGCTGTTGTTGAGGAAGCTCCCGCAGAGGCTGCTGAGACTGAAGCAGAGGAAGCTGCTGAATAATCAGCAAAATATACAAATTGTATAATCATAACAAATAAATATAGTGGAGGAATGTAAAATGGCATTTACAGCTCAGGATGTTAAGGCTCTTCGTGAGAAGACAGGCGTTGGCATGATGGAGTGCAAAAAGGCACTTACAGAGGCTGACGGCGATATGGAAAAGGCTATTGACTATCTTCGTGAAAGAGGTCTTGCTGCAGCACAGAAGAAGGCTGCAAGAATTGCTGCAGAGGGCGTAGTTCTCTCTTATGCAGACCCTGCTCTTAAAAAGGGCGTTGTTATTGAGGTTAACTCTGAAACAGACTTCGTTGCTAAGAACGAAAAGTTTGTAAGCTTTGTAACCGACCTTGCTAAAACCGTGCTTGCAACAGGCGTAACAACCGTTGAGGAGCTTGCTGCGGCTGATTATATGGGCACAGGCAGAACTGTTACCGAAACTCTTAACGACCTCATCCTTTCAATCGGCGAGAATATGAAAATCCGTCGTTTTGAAACAATGGACGGCATCGTTTCAACCTACGTTCACGGCGGCGGCTCTGTAGGCGTTATGGTTGGCTTTGACGTTGCTGATGAGTCAAAGGCTGCTGACCCTGCTTTTGCAGAAATGGGCAAGAACGTTGCAATGCAGATTGCAGCTATGAACCCCGAGTATCTCAGCAAGGCTGACATTTCAGACGAAGAAATGACAAAGATGCACTCAATCACTGTTGACAGTGCTCTTAATAAGCCCGATTCACTTCCGAGACCGATTCTTAAAGAACTTACCGACGAGGCTCTCGGCGGCAAGTGGAGCGAAGAGGATATCAAGATTTATTCAGGTCTTGACGCAAAGCAGCTCAAGAACTTCCCGAACTTCATTTCTAAGGAAGGCTATGCAATCCTTGCTGAAATCGCTGTTTCTCATAAGGCAGAAATTGTTGACAACAAGATTTTCACAGGTCTTGTTCAGGGCAGACTTGCTAAGCAGATTAAGGAAATCTGCCTGCTTGAGCAGGAGTTTGTTCGTTCCGACCTCTTTGAAGGCACTGTTGAGGGCTACATCAACGACGTTGCCAAGAAGCTCGGTACCGAAATTAAGGCTACCGACTTCATTCGCTTAACAAGAGGCGAGGGCCTTGAGAAGAAGCAGGAAAACTTTGCAGAGGAAATCGCAAAGCAGATTAACGGCTAAATAAATATGCTATCAAACGAGCAGGTCGCTTGACCTGCTCATTTTTTTGTTATCATCTATTTACTTTTGCTTAAAAACTTGATATAATGATATTGGATAATTCTGCACTTTTTTAGAATTCGGGTGATATATATGAAAACCGGCAAAAGAATACTATCTGTTATAATGTCACTTGTGCTGTTCTGCTCCGTGCTGTTCAGCTTTAATTCCGCCTCTCTTTTTGCGGCGGACGCCACAAGCGGAACCTGCGGAAAAAGCGGCGCGGCTGTTAACTGGTTTTATGATGACAGCACTAAAACCCTTACAATTACGGGCACGGGCGCAATGAAGGATTTTGGCATTACCGCAATCCCGCGTGTTTCCGATGTTGCACCGTGGAAACCTTACCGTGAAAAATGCACAACTGTTGTTATCGGCGAGGGTGTTACGACTATAGGCGAGCACGCTTTTTACGAAATGAAGGTAATGACCTCAATTACCCTGCCAAGCACAATAACGAACATCAATAAACGTGCGTTTGAAAACTGTATTGCGCTTCCTCACATTGATTTAAATGAGGGCTTGCTTACCATTGAGCAGGCTGCGTTCAAGGGCTGCACCTCGCTTCAGGAAATTGAATTTCCCGACAGTTTAACCGCTATTAACAGCTATGCTGGTTACGGCGCATTCCAAAACTGTACAGCACTTAAAACAGTTGTTTACGGCGAGGGTATTACCTCAACGGGCGCTTATGCTTTCTATCAGGCGGGCGTTGAAAACATTACCTTTAGCAGCACGATTACAAAGGTTGACCAGTGGTGCTTCTTTAAATGTCAGATGTCAACTGTTTATATCCCCGAAAACATTACTTCGCTTGAAACCCGTAGTTTTTCGGACTGCACACAGCTTCTTCACGCTTACGTTTATAATTCGGCTTGCGAATATAACGGCGTTATCGGCGAGGACCCGTTTAACGGCACTCAGCAGATTTTAACCTTCCACGGCCATTCGCTTTCAACTACTCAGACTTATGCTGAGGAAAAGGGCTATCAGTTTGTAACGCTTGACGATTGCGCTCATACCAACAGCCGTCAGGTTACGGTTGTTGAGCCAACCTGTACTGAAAAAGGCAGAGCAAATATCGTCTGCGATGACTGCGGCAATGTTGTTGAGGTTGTTGAGCTTCCCGCTAACGGGCATGATTATATTGACGTCGGCGAGGTTGTGGATAATACTGCGGTTGACGGGCACACCTATGTTGACCAGGAATGTACCGTTTGCGGTGCAGAAAACAGAGCATATACCCACGTTGAGTGGGTTGACGGATATAATCATTCAACCACTACGGCAACCTGCAAGCTGCCCGGTATAACAACTACAACCTGCGATGTCTGCGGGCTTGAACGCAGACTTCCGTCAGGCAGAATTGACCATAATGTTGATGAATACACAGAAATAAATGAACCCTCCTGTACCGAAGCGGG
Source organism: Oscillospiraceae bacterium (assembly GCA_902797915.1). Lineage (GTDB taxonomy): Bacteria > Bacillota > Clostridia > Oscillospirales > Acutalibacteraceae > Eubacterium_R. Next base: position 13,370 of record CADBUK010000085.1, on the reverse strand, counting down.
CTCAAAAACGGGCGTTTGCACAATGTGCGGCGAAACTGTTACTGTAACGCTTCCTGCAACGGGTCATACGGAAGAGCTTACCTCAACGGTTGTTTCCGAGGACGAAAGCCATACCACTAATTCCTACGTCTGCACGGTTTGCGGCGCTACGCGTGAGGAAACCGTTCACAACGCCTGGGTTGAAGGTCAATACACGGATACCGTTATTTCCAACGTCAGCTGCACGTCAAACGGCCTTACCGAAAGAACCTGCAGTATTTGCGGATATACAGAGGAAATTACAACGCAGATGACGGGGCATAATTTCGATTACGGCGAGAATGGCGAAATAGGCGGAACAGTAACTAAAGAACCGACCTGCACAGAGCAGGGAACAAGAACCTTTACATGTGCTAATTGCGGTGCAACAAGGGAGGTTCCTATTGCGAAGCTCGGCCACGATTATTCGGAAGATACCGTTCTTAATGAGCCCACCTGCACTGTTTCGGGCACTGGCGCCAAGGTCTGCACCCGCTGCGGCAGTATGACCCCCTATGAAATCCCTGCGCTCGGACACGATATTGCAGACGCGGAGGATTATGAGCTTCTTAACGCACCGACCTGTACAACAACAGGCTCTGCAAAGGGAACCTGCGCACGCTGCGGAGAATATGTAACGGTTGATTTGGCTGTTACAGGCCATAGCTTTGACGAGGAAAACGCTGTTCAGACCAAAGCGCCTACCTGCACGGCAGACGGCGTTGCGGTTGCAACCTGCACGGTTTGCGGCGCTACCGAGGATATAAAAATTCCCGCAACAGGCCACCATTATCATTATCTGTGCCACGAGGACGGTAACCTCGGCAGAACGGTTGTGTATAAATGCGCCGACTGTAACGACAGGGACAGCACTTTGCAGACAGCGCTTGTCGCCAGCTTCCCGGTTTATACGGGCACAAAGGTTGAGGATTCAAGAATCAGTTCGGTTTACAGATACGACCTTGATGAAGACGGCTTTATCACTATGAGGGACTACGCGCTTATCAAGGAATACCAAACATTAAGTTAAAGATTACAAAAGTGTTAAAAGACGGTAAAACTTTACCGTCTTTTTATTTATAGCTATTTACTTTATTTAAAGAATATATTAATATTAGTTAATGGAAATAATAAAATAAAATCTTAAATTACGGAGGGATTTTATGAGCGTAGTATATAACAGAATTTTACTTAAACTTTCGGGCGAGGTGCTCGCAGGCGCAAAGGGAACAGGCATTGATAATGATACTGTTGTAAAAATCTGCAGGTCTGTTAAAAAGGTTGCAGATATGGGCGTTGAGGTCGGCATTGTTGTCGGCGGCGGTAACTTCTGGCGCGGCAGAACAAGCGAGGGGATGGACAGAACAAGGGCAGACCATATCGGTATGCTTGCAACTGCTATGAACTCACTTGCACTTTGCGACGCTTTGGAACAGATGGGTGCTGACGTACGCGTTCAGACCGCTATTGAAATGCGCCAGATTGCCGAGCCTTATATCAGAAATAAGGCAATCCGCCATTTCCAGAAGGGCAGGATTGTAATTTTCGGCTGCGGTACGGGCTCGCCGTTCTTCTCAACGGACACTGCCGCTGCTCTGCGCGCTGTCGAAATTAATGCTGACGCGCTTCTTAAAGCAACAAATGTTGACGGCGTGTTCGATAAGGACCCGAATAAATTTGACGACGCTGTTAAGTACGATAAGGTTTCGTTTAAAGAGGTTATTAACCGTGATTTGAAGGTTATGGATTCAACCGCCTTCTCTCTCTGCAAGGACAATGATATGTCAATCATCGTGTTTAATCTTGACGAGCCCGATAATATCATCAAGGTTGTTAACGGCGAGGATATCGGCACAACCGTAACTAATTTTTAAGTTATTTATTTAAGTATAGAAAGGGTAAAATTTATGGAAGCTTTATTTGAAAAAACCAAGAACAGAATGGAAAAATGCCTTGATTCGCTTGACAGGGATTATAAGGCAATCCGTGCGGGCAGAGCAAACCCCGCTATTCTTGACAGAATTACAGTTGATTATTACGGCGTGCCCACTCCGCTCAATCAGATGGCGGCAATTTCCGTTCCCGAGCCGAGAATGCTGATGATTCAGCCCTGGGACGCTTCAACAATCAAGGAGATTGAAAAGGCAATCAACACTTCGGATATCGGCATTAACCCCAGCAATGACGGCAAGGTTATCCGTCTTTCCTTCCCGCCTCTTACAGAGGAACGCCGTAAGGATTTGGTAAAGGACGTTTCGAAGCGTGCCGAGGAAGGCAAGGTTGCAGTAAGGAATATCCGCCGCGATGCTCTTGATGATTTGAAGAAGCTTAAAAAGGATAATCAAATCACTGAGGATGACCAGAAGGACGGCGAAAAGGAACTCCAGAAAATCACCGACGACTACACCAAGCAGGTTGAGGATATGGAGAAAAAGAAGAAAGAGGAAATCCTTTCAATCTAACTATATTAAACAAAAAGAGGGAGGGCGTTTTGCCCTCCCGCAAGTTGTTTTTTCAGGAGCAATAATATGGCTTTGTTTAGCAAAAAAACCGAAGAAAAAACCGAGTTTACCGTGCTTCCGAGGCATATCGGAATAATTATGGACGGCAATGGCAGGTGGGCTAAAAAAAGGGGAATGCCCCGCACCTACGGCCACAAGGCAGGCGCGGAGGTTTTTAAAAAAATCTCGCGTGAATGCGGCAGGCTCGGAATTGAGGAGGCAACCTTTTACGCCTTTTCAACTGAAAACTGGAAACGGCCTCAGGAGGAGGTCGATACCCTGATGTCCCTTTTCAAAGATTATCTGCTTGAGGCTAAGGCGGATATGGAAGCAAGCGGCAATCTGCGCGTGCGCTTTGTCGGCGAAAGGGACGGTATGTCCGAGGAGCTTATTCGCCTTATGGACGAGGCTGAGGAAAACACTAAGGACAGAAACGGAACGCTGATAAACGTTGCCGTTAATTACGGCGGCAGGCAGGAAATCGTTTCCGCCGTTAATTCGCTTATTGCAAGCGGCAAAACCGAAATCACGGAGGAGGACATCAGCTCCGCAGTCTATACAATGGCTGACTGTGATTTGATTATCCGCCCGAGCGGAGAGGAAAGGCTTTCAAATTTCCTTCTCTGGCAGGCGGCGTACAGCGAGTTCTGGTTCAGCGATGTGCTCTGGCCCGATTTTTCGGAAAAGGATTTGCACCTTGCCCTTGCGGAATTTGAAAAAAGAAACCGCCGTTTCGGCGCATAAGTTATTTTATCAGAAAGGAACGGTTTACCCGTTTTGGTAATCGGTTATGAAGCAAAGAGTTATTACGGCAGTCGCGTTGCTTGCGCTGCTTGCTTTAGTTGTTTGGCAGATTAACACACCGCTTTTTGTTGCTGTAATTGCAGTTTTTTCCGCAATTGCCGCAAATGAAATTATGAAATGCTCAAAGCTTGATAATAAATTTATCCTGATTGTCGGCACTGCGTTTGCGGGGCTTCTTCCGCTTTTCGCAAGCAAAAAGGTGCTTATGCCCTTTGTTGACGCAGAGGTTTGGGATAAGGTTATCAGTTTTATTCCCGCACAGGCGTACATAATCATTCTTGTGCTTTCGTTCCTGCTTGCAATGCTCAAGGGCTATTCGCACACAAGGTTTGAGCAGGTTGCAATTGCAATCTTCGGCAGCGTGCTTGTTCCGTACGGCTTTTCAATCTTTATCCGCCTGCGTGATATGTATATGAACGAGCAGTTCGGTATTTACCTTATCTTCTATGCTCTTATCTGCGCGCTTGCTACAGATACGGGCGCACAGCTCGGCGGTATTAAATTCGGCAAGCATAAGATGAGCCCGAATATCAGCCCTAAAAAAACAATTGAAGGCGCCGCCTGCGGTATTATTACCTCAATCGTTTTAAACGCGGTTGCGCTTGTGCTTTATAATTATTTTGCAGATGCTAAGCTTGACGCCGCGGGCGTAACAATCCTTATGATTTGCTGCGTACCCGTTTCGTTTATGGGTATGATGGGCGATTTAAGCGCTTCCGTCTTAAAACGTAATTTTGACGTTAAGGACTTCGGCAAAATCTTTCCGGGTCACGGCGGCGTTATGGACAGATTTGATTCGTCAATGTTCACGCTTGCCCTCACTTATGTAATGGCGCTTGTTTTCTTTGCGTAATGTTCTTCACTTTTGAGGTGGTATAGATGACACAAAATCTTTCAATACTCGGCTCAACGGGCTCAATCGGCACGCAGACGCTTGACGTCTGCAGAATGCATGGCATTAACGTTGTGTGCCTGACGGCTAATTCAAATGTTGATTTAATCGAAAAGCAAATCCGCGAGTTCAGACCTGCGCTTGCCTGCCTTATGGACGAGGCTTCGGCGGCAGATTTAAAGGCGAGAGTTGCGGATGTTGACGTTAAAGTTCTAAGCGGTATGGAGGGGCTTATTGAGTGCGCCACCTATCAGGGCGCGGACACGGTGTTAACCTCCGTAGTCGGTATGATAGGGCTTCTGCCCACCATTGAGGCAATCAAGGCTAAAAAGACAATCGCCCTTGCAAATAAGGAAACTCTTGTTGCGGGCGGCAGGCTTGTAACCCGTCTTGCAAAGGAAAACGGCGTTTCAATTCTTCCCGTTGACAGTGAGCATTCGGCAATCTTTCAGTCGTTGCAGGGCAGTCCCGACGAAAAGGCTCTTAAAAAAATTATACTCACTGCCTCGGGCGGTCCGTTTTTCGGCAAAACAAAGGCAGAGCTTGAAAACGTAACCGCTGCCGACGCGCTGAAGCATCCTAACTGGGATATGGGTGCAAAAATTACCATCGACAGCGCTACAATGATGAATAAGGGCCTTGAGTTTATTGAGGCAAAATGGCTTTTCAACGTTCCGAATGACGCAATTGAAATCGTTGTTCACCGCGAATCCGTGCTTCATTCAGCGGTTGTTTATCAGGATAATTCCGTTATTGCCCAGCTTGGCGTGCCCGATATGAGAATTCCCATTCAGTACGCGCTTACTTATCCTCAAAGAATGCCGAGCCCCGTTGCGCCGCTTTCTTTAGCCGATTACAGTAAGCTTACCTTCTTTGAGCCCGATTACGAAACCTTTGAGTGTATCAATATCTGCAAGGAGGCAATTGAGCTTGGCGGAATATATCCCGCAGCGGTTAACGGCGCTAATGAAGAGAGCGTTAAACTTTTCCTTCAAGGCAAAATTAAATTTGCAGATGTTGCATATCTTAATAGGGAGGCTATGCACAGCCTTGCAAATATTCAGGATTTCACACTTGAAGACGTCCTTGAGGCTGACAGAGCCGCAAGGGATTATGTTATCAACAATTACAATAAATAAATCTGAGGCGATTATTTGAAATTATTTACAGCTTGGAGCAGCTTTTACCCGATTTTGATTGCAATTCTGTTTTTTGAGCTGATTATCGTTATCCACGAGGGCGGGCATTTCGTCGCCGCCAAGCTTATGAAAATCAAGGTTAACGAATTTGCAATCGGAATGGGTCCGAAGATTTTTTCCTTTAAGAAAGGGGATACCAGATACTCGTTGCGCTGCCTGCCTATCGGCGGCTACTGCGCTATGGAGGGCGAGGATGAGGATTCTGAGGACAGCGGCTCGTTTTCAAAGAAAAGCGTACCCGCCCGAATGTTTGTGGTCGTTATGGGCGCGGTTATGAATTTAATACTCGGCTTTGTTATAATTCTCTGCATCGTCTGCAATCAACAGCTTATAGGCACAACAACCGTTGCGGAGTTTGCAGAGAATGCCGTCAGCAGCCAAAGCGGTCTGCAGGCTTATGACACAATTAAAAGCATTGACGGTATGAGAATATTTACCGCAACGGATATTCAGACGGGGCTTTCCCGCTCGCCTGACGATACCGTGCGTATGGTTGTTGAGCGCGACGGTAAGCGTGAAAGTTTTGACGTTACCTTTGCTACGGAGGAATATGAGGGCAAGCAGATTATCAATATGGATTTTGTGCTTTTCGGCAAACAGAAAACTCCGCTTTCCGTGTTGAAAAACAGCGCGCAGGTTTTCATTTCGTTTACGCGTATGGTTTTCCTTTCGCTGCATGATTTGCTTGCGGGCAGGTACGGTCTTTCGGATATAAGCGGTCCCGTCGGCGCTGTTTCAATTGTTTCAAAATCCGTAAAAATCAGTTGGTTTTCAATGTGTCGCATTATGGCGCTGCTTACCATTAACATCGGGCTTTTTAATCTGTTCCCGATTCCCGCGCTTGACGGCTGGCGCTTCTTCCTGCTTTTAGGCGAACTGATTTTTAAGCGCAAGCTCCCTGCAAAATGGGAATATGCCATTAACGCCGCGGGAATTATTGTTCTGCTCGGTTTTATGGTTGTTATTACGTTTTCGGATATTTCCAAATTCTTTAAATAGTTTAGAGGTAAGAATATGAGTGATATTATTCGCAGAAATTCAAAAAAGGTTAAAGTCGGCAACACCTTTATCGGCGGCGGAGAGCCTGTTCTCGTTCAGTCAATGCTCAATATTCCGTCAACCGATATTGAAGGCTCTGTTGAGCAGGCTAAGGAGCTTGCCGCGGCAGGCTGCCAGATTATCCGCTTTGCAATACCTAACGAGCAGGCGCTTGATTTGATTGAGCCTATAAAGAACGCTGTAGAAGTTCCTCTTGTTGCAGACATTCATTTTGATTACCGCCTCGCTCTCGGCGCTGCCGAAAGGGGCATTGATAAAATCAGAATTAACCCCGGCAATATCGGCGATGAAAGCAGGGTTAAGGCTGTTGCGGACGCCTGCAGGCTTCGCGGACTTCCTATCAGAATCGGCGTTAACAGCGGTTCGCTTGAAAAGGAAATACTTGCCAAATACGGCTCGCCGACCCCGCAGGCAATGGTTGAGTCCGCGCTGTATCACGCTTCGCTTCTTGAAAAGTTTGATTTTGACGATATTGTTATTTCAATAAAATCCTCAAATGTGCCCACTATGATTGCCGCTTATGAGCTTGCTGCCGAGCAGTGCGATTATCCGCTTCATCTCGGCGTAACAGAGGCGGGCACGGAGCGTATGGGCATTATTAAATCAGCGGTCGGCATAGGCTCGCTGCTCACAAGGGGTATCGGCGACACTATTCGCGTCAGCCTTTCTGATGAGCCTGTAAAGGAAGTCTTTGCCGCGTTTGACATACTTAAAGCAATCGGGCTTAAAAACGACTGCCCGTACTTAATTTCCTGCCCCACCTGCGGCAGAACAAGAATTGATTTGATTTCCCTTGCAAAACAGGTTGAGGAAAGACTGCGCGACTGTAAAAAGCCGATTAAGGTTGCCGTTATGGGCTGCGTGGTTAACGGACCGGGCGAAGCAAAGGAAGCCGATATCGGTATTGCAGGTGGAGACGGCAACGGCCTGATTTTCAAAAAAGGCGAAATTCTGCGCAAGGTTGCCGAAGAAGATTTGCTTGATGAATTGATGAAAGAGATAGATAAATTATAATGAATTTGTTTAAGGATTATTTTGCGGATTACGTTGACGAGTTTCAGTTAACAAGTCTGCAAAACGGCGAGATTGTCCGTTTTGCAGTTAATAAGGAGAAAAGGGAGCTTATCGTAGTGCTCTCTCTTTCGGAGCTTGTTGATTATTCGGTTTTTGAAGCCGCAGAAAAAAGCATTAAAAATTCAATGGGGCTAAGCAGGGTTTCAGTTAAACCGCGCTATTTGAGCAGGCTTTTTGAAACCGCTTATTTTCCCAGCATAATTGAATTTGTTAAAAGGCAAAACCCCGCCGCAAACGGTTTTTTTGAAAATGCGGTGGTTGAATATAATGAGCCCTCGCTCAGAATTCTGCTTCGTAAGGGCGGTATTGACATCCTTAAAAATAAGGAAGTTGACTCTGAAATCCAGCGCGTTATTTTTGAAATGTTCGGCTTTGAGCCTGAGGTAAAGCTTGTTGAGCTTGAAAGCTTTGACATTGAAGCCGCCGTTAAAGAAGCGGTTGCGGAAAAGCAGGCGGAGGAAGCGCAGATTAAAGAGGAAAAGGCAAAGAACGTTAAACATACTCTTATGTCGGGTCTTCCGCTTTATGAAGATACGCAGAAAATTATTTTCGGCAGAAGGCTCAGGGAAAACCCGAAACCGATTATTGAGGTTAAGCCTGACGACGGCTTGATTACCGTTTGGGGCGACGTGCTTAAAACCGATGTTAAGGACACTAAAAGGGGAGATAACAAAATCTTCTCCTTCGACATCAGCGATTATACCTCATCAATTTCCGTTAAGATGTTTGACAGCAACCGTGTTGTTGAACCCGTAATTGAAAAACTTGCTGTAGGCACTACAGTCATTATTTCGGGCGCGTATCAGTTTGACACCTTTTCAAATCAGCTTGTGCTTCGCCCGAACACTATTGCAACCGTTCAGAAGGCGCAAAAGCAGGATGAGGCTGAGGAAAAAAGAGTTGAGCTTCATCTGCATACCGCTTTTTCGGAAATGGACGCAATTGCCAAGCCCAAGGATTTGATTAAGCGCGCTGCGCAGTGGGGGCATAAGGCAATTGCCGTTACCGACCACGGCGTTGTGCAGGCACTGCCCGAGGCTTATGCCGCCGCAAAGGCAAACGGCATTAAACTCATTCTCGGTATGGAGGGTTATCTTGTTGACGACTCCCTGTATCCCGATTTTATGAATATGAAGCTCAAGGAGTTTAGCCGCCATCACATTATCCTGCTTGTTAAAGAGGATAATTCCCTTGACGACAGCGTTCCTCCCGAGCAGAGAAAATACGGCAGAAAAAATCTTTACCAGATGATTTCTCATTCGCACGTTAAAACCTTTAAGGGCAGACCGCTTATTCCGAAATCGCTTCTTGCTCAGAAAAGGGAAGGCATTCTTGTCGGCTCCGCGTGCGAGCAGGGCGAGCTAATACAGGCAATCCTGAACGGTAAAAGCCGTGAGGAAGTTGAAAAGCTTGCGGAGTTTTATGATTACATAGAAATTCAGCCTAACGGCAATAACGCGTTTATGCTCCGCTCAACAAGGGAAATTCACGAGAATATTAATTCGGAAGAGGATTTAATCAATATAAACAAACAGCTTGTTGAAATTGCGGACAAGCAGGGCAAGCTTGTTGTTGCAACGGGCGACGTTCATTTTCTTGATGAAAAGGACGCAAAGTTCCGTGCAATTATTATGGCGTCAAAAGGCTTTGACGATGCCGATGAGCAGGCGCCTCTTTATTTCAAAACAACTGATGAAATGCTTGCCGATTTTGCGTGGGCAGGCAGCAGGGCAAAGGAATTTGTTGTTGACAATCCTAATAAGATTGCCGATATGGTGCAGGACGATATCCGTCCTATTCCTCCCGGAACCTATCAGCCCCATATTGACGGCGCGGATGAGGAGCTTACCGAAAAATGCTGGAGCAGGGCAAAGGAGCTGTACGGCGACCCCGTTCCCGAATATGTTGCCGCCCGTCTGCAAAGAGAGCTTGATTCAATCATTAACCACGGCTTCGGCGTTCTGTATGTTATTGCAAAGCGTCTTGTTGAGGAGAGCGAAAGGAACGGCTACCTCGTAGGCTCGCGTGGTTCTGTAGGCTCATCCCTTGCCGCTCATTTCGGCGGTATATCGGAGGTTAATCCGCTTGCACCGCATTACTACTGTAAAAATTGCCGCCACAGCGAATTTTTCCTGAACGGCGAATACGGCTCGGGCTTTGATTTGCCGCCCAAGAACTGTCCCGTTTGCGGTGAGCCTATGAAGCGCGACGGCCACGAAATCCCGTTTGAAACCTTCCTCGGCTTTGACGGCGATAAGGAGCCCGATATTGACCTTAATTTCTCAGGCGAATATCAGTCCCGCTCACACCGCTTTACAGAGGAACTGTTCGGTAAGGAATACGTGTTCAAGGCGGGTACTATGGCAACCGTTGCTGATAAAACCGCTTACGGCTACGTCTGCAAGTACCTTGAGGAAAGAGGGCTTTATAATATCACGCCCAAGGCGGAGATTGACAGGCTTACCGTAGGCTGTACGGGCATTAAACGCACCACTGGTCAGCACCCCGGCGGAATGGTAGTTGTGCCCGATAATTATACGGTAGAGGACTTTACGCCTATTCAGTACCCCTCAAACGATGAGAAAAAGGGTACATATACAACTCACTTTGACTTTAAAAATTCACTGCACGACACGCTGCTGAAGCTTGACGAGCTCGGGCACGATAATCCTACAATTTATAAGTATCTTGAGGACGCTACGGGCATTCCCGTTATGGACGTTGATTTGTCCGACCCGAAGCTGTATGAGCTTATAACCTCAACAGAGCCTATCGGCGTAAGCCCCGAGGATATAGACTGCCCGACGGGTACTCTTGCAATCCCCGAAATGGGAACGCCCTTCGTTATCGGAATGTTAACCGAGGCGCAGCCTAAAAACTTTGCCGATTTGCTCCAGATTTCAGGTCTTTCACACGGAACTGACGTTTGGCTCGGCAACGCGCAGGATTTGATTAAAGACGGTACCTGCACGATTTCGCAGGTTATCGGCTGCCGTGATGATATTATGACTCACTTAATCCACGTTGCAGAGGCTTATGAGGCAAAAACGGGCAAAAAATCCCCGCTTTCAAAAAAGGATTGCTTCAAAATTATGGAGTACACCCGTAAGGGTAAAGCGCCTAAAGAACTGCCGCCTTATGAGGAGGCTATGAAGCAAATCGGCGTAGAGCAGTGGTACATTGATTCCTGCTACAAAATTAAGTATATGTTCCCGAAGGCGCACGCAGCCGCTTATGTTATTGCGGCTTTGCGTATTGCCTGGTATAAAATCTATTATCCCGTTCAGTTTTATTCTGCGTTCTTTACCGTTCGCGGCGACGCTATTGACGCCGTTGCCGCCGTTCAGGGCAAGGCTGCGGTAAAGAAAAAGATGGACGAGTTTAATGACAAAAAGAAAAGAAATCTTCCAGTAACCGCCAAGGAGGAGTCAACCTATATTGTAAACCAGATTGTTATTGAGATGCTGGCAAGGGGCTTTGAATTTCTCAGCGTGGATTTGTATAAATCCGACTGGCGTGTTTATAAGATTGAGAACGGCAAAATCAGGCTTCCGTTCTCCGCTATTGACGGTATCGGCGAAACCGCCGCAAAGGCGATTGCGGACGCGGTTGAAAGAAATCCTGACGGCTTCCTTGCTTCCGACGATTTGGCTAACGAGCCCGGCGTAGGCAAATCCGTTGTTGACGCCCTCAGAAACGCAGGCGCTCTCGGCGATTTGCCAGAAACGAAGCAGATTTCATTCTTTTAAATAATTGAAAATTAACAATAATATAAAATATAATTGACAGACAGACTTTATTGTGTTAGCATATTAGCGCACTAAAGCGAAAGAGGTTAATTATGAAACGTTATTCAAATTTAACACCTGAGGGCAGCAGGGATTTCCTGTTTGATGAATGTGATGACAGAAAGGCGGTAGAAGCCTCTCTTTCAGCCCTCTATAAAGAGTATAATTACCGCAAGGTTATTACTCCCGCAATTGAATATTTTGATGTTTTCAACGGCGATAATATTGCTATTGAAGCCGACGAAATGTATAAGCTTACGGATGATTACGGGCGCACTACCGTACTCCGTCCCGACAACACTATGCCTATTGCAAGGCTTGTTGCCACCAGACTTAAAAAAGAGGATTTTCCCGTAAGGCTTTACTATAATCAAAACATCTTTGTTCGCAATAAAGCTCTTGCTGGCAGAACGGACGAAATTCCACAAAGCGGTATTGAGCTTATCGGCGACGGTTCTATTGACGCGGATTTGGAAGTGCTGTCAATGGCCGCCGAGGCGCTCAAAAGGTGCGGGCTTAATTCCTTTACGCTTGAAATCGGCAATGCGGGCTTTTTCAATGCCGTGCTTGATAAGATGAATATCTCCAGAACTCAGAAGGCAGATATTTGCAATCTTATTGAGGGCAAAAACTATGCCGCGCTTAACGATTTGCTTTCAAGCCTCGGCGATACTGCCGAAACAAAGGTGCTTCACATTCTGCCAAGGCTTTTCGGCTCCGTTGAGGTGCTTGATAAGGCGAAGAAGCTTTATAACACAAAGGCTTCAAACGACGCTCTTGATTATATCAAAACCGTTTATGAGCGTTTAACTCAGCTCGGAATTGCTGATAACGTTATGATTGACCTCGGTTTAGTTAACCGTTCAAATTATTACACGGGCATTATTTTCAGAGGCTACGTTCAGGGCTCGGGCTTAACCGTTCTTTCGGGCGGCCGTTATGATAATCTGATTTCGGAATTCGGGCTCGACGTTCCCGCAATCGGCTTTGCCTTTGACGTTAACGCGCTGTGCGATGTTAAAAACGAGGTTATTAATGTTGAACGCCCGATAAGAATTGCGCTTACAAAGGGCAGGCTTGAAAAGGCTTCCGTTAAGCTCTTTCAGAAGATGGGGCTTGATACCTCAGAGCTTGAAAATAAGGGCAGGCGTTTAATCCTTCCCGTTGATAATTATGAGGCAGTGCTTTCAAAGGCGCCCGACGTAATCACTTACGTTGAGCACGGCGTGTGCGATATCGGCGTGGTCGGTAAGGATACGATTGTTGAGCACGGCAGCGCCTTTTATGAGGTTATGGATTTAAACATCGGCAAATGCCGTTTTGCTCTTGCAGTCCCTAAGGGAGAGGATTTCTTCTCGGGCTATAAGCGCAAAACCGTTGCTTCTAAATACCCCAAGGTTGCAAAGGAATTTTTCAAATCAAAGGGTATGGATGTTGATGTAATAAAAATTGAGGGCAGTGTTGAACTTGCACCGCTTCTCGGTCTTGCGGACGGTATTGTGGATATTGTTGAAACAGGCTCAACCTTAAAAGAAAACGGGCTTGAGGTTGTTGAGGAAATCCTGCCGATTTCCGCAAGGGTAATTGTAAATATGGCTTCAATGAAGCTGCGTAAGCAGGAAATTGAGGCGTTTTTAGAGGATATGGAGCTTGCTTCAAAAGTTTAAAGGATAGGAAACTGATATGAAAATAACCAAAGCAAACGGTAAAACCGAATATGCGCTGATTGAAAATCTTAAAAAGCGCAGCGGAGAAACGGACCCCAAGATTGTAGAAATCGTAACCTCAATCATCAACGGTGTTAAAGAGGGCGGCGACGAAGCTGTCCGCGAATACACGGCGCGTTTTGACGGCATCGTTCCCAAGAAAACCATTATTGAAAGGGAAGAGCTTGAGGGCTTTCTTGATTTGGTTGACGATGATTTTAAAAAGGCAATCCTTGACGCCAAGGCAAATATTTATGATTTCCATCAGCGTCAGGCACAGCAAAGCTGGATGACCACCAAGGAAAACGGCGTAATAATGGGTCAGAGGG
>CADBUK010000084.1 GCA_902797915.1 Oscillospiraceae bacterium | reverse complement strand
CCCGAAATACTTACGCCGTCACCAGGAATGCTTTCGCCCGCTTTTACAGCAAACACATCGCCCGCCTTAACATCGGCAACGCTTACGGTAACCATCTTTCCGTCAACGACAAGATTTGCAGTTTCAGGCGCAAGGCTCATAAGGCTCTTTATTGCATTAGTCGTTTTGCCCTTAGAATAAGACTCAAGCGTTTTGCCGACGGTTATCAGCGTAAGAATCATAGCCGCAGACTCAAAATAGAGATTAGCGTGCATAAATTCCATTACAGCGCTCATATCGTTATTATTAAGCATTGACGTCATAATAAAAATTACAACCGTACTGTAAGCAAATGCCGCGCCCGCTCCAAGAGCTACAAGCGTGTCCATATTAGGCGCTTTATGAATTAGACCTTTAAAACCGCTGACAAAAAATCTGTTATTAATAATCATTACCAAAATGGTTATAACCATTTCAAACAAAGCGATTGCCATCGGGTTATTATGCAAAAAGGGCGGAACATACCAGCCGAACATTGTATGCCCCATCGAAACGTACATCAGCGGGACAAGCAGCACAACTGAAGCAATAAGGCGCTTTAACAGACGCGGAGTTTGCTCGTCTTTCAGTTCCTTATTCTGTGCATTATCAGCCGAAGCGCTGCCTTTTAAAGCCGCGCCGTAGCCCGCGGATTTTACAGCGTTAATAATGCTGTCATCCGTTGCCGTGCCGTTTACAAGCATTGAATTTGTCAGGAGGTTAACGGATACCTCATCAACACCGCTGACCTGACTGACCGCCTTTTCAATTCTTGCCGAGCATGCCGCGCAGCTCATACCCGTAATATCATACTGTGCCATATTTACCTCAAAAAAGGGACGGAAAATCCGCCCCTAATAACATTTATTTTTTCTTATTAGCCTTGGCTTCCTCTTTTGCCTTACGCTCTGCAACCTTACGCTTTGCCTCTTCAACAATACGCTGCTGTTCTTCCTCAGCAGCCTTTTCGGCTTCAATGCGCTGCTGTTCTTTTCTGATAGCGTTTTCTTTTTCCTTTTCTTCCTTAGCGGCAACCTTTGCAAGCCTTTCGTTTTCAAGCTCTTCGTCAGTCTTTGCGGGTGCAATTGCAACTGCAATATTAATACCCATAGCGCCGAGCAGCAGAAGCAGAGCCACAAAATAGCCCCAGGAAATTCCGCCCGATATGTCAACAGCGGTAAGAGAGCCGACGGAAAACGCGCCTGCGCTTGCGCCCACACTGCCTGTCATTGAAAAGAAAACAAGGGCAAGAACGGAAAAGATAATTGAAATAATATCGGTGGTTACGGTTGACTTCGTTTTAGGCTTTGCACATTTGATAATGTTAAGGAAAAACGCAATAACAATAAACAAAGCCGAAATGAAATAGAACACCGTGCCGAGCACGATAAAGCTTACGGGACCGCCAAAGCCCTCAAACTTAAAGCCGTCAACAATAACGGACATATTTTTGAAAATCTGAAGCAATATATCAATTGCAGATTTTGAGTGATTGAACGAAAGCAGGGTTAACTGAAAGCTGTCAGCCGTGCTTTTGATATCAGCCCAGGGAAGAATAAAACCGATTGCAGGAATAAAGGTTAAAATAAGCCTTGCAATTCTGAGTTTTGTTCCCCAAAGCGAATACTTAACTCTGTTCATCGTTTTATAGAACTTCAAAAACTGCTCTTCAGCCCTTTTGTTATCCTCTTCAAGCCTGTTTACCCAATCGTGATTTGGGATTGAAACGCCGCATTTTTTGCAGTCAGCTTTCAAATTCCACCAAGCAATATGCTCTCCGCAATTAGGACAAGTTGCCATTTAACAGCACCCCTTAACATAGTTATTCACAAAAATTATTTTATAATGTTTGACAATAAATGTCAACAGATTAATTATTTCTTATAAGTGTTAGGATTAAACAGAATTAAAATCGGGAACAATTCAAGTCTGCCCGCAAGCATATCAAAGCAGAAAACAAGCTTTGAGAACACGCTGAAATCAGCGTAATTGCCCGT
>CADBUK010000083.1 GCA_902797915.1 Oscillospiraceae bacterium | reverse complement strand
TACACCGTCGGCAAAGCAACCCTCGGTCTTGCAAACTATCTTAAGAAAAAATATACGGGCGAGATTAAAGTTGCCCTCGCTTACGACAGCCGCAATAATTCCGCATTTTTCGCAAAGACTGCTGCGGGCATTTTTGCCGCTTCGGGCTTTAAGGTTTTCCTTTACGAAACCCTTGTGCCTGTTCCCGTGCTCTCGTTTACCACGGCTTACCTCGGCTGCAACGCGGGCGTTATGATTACCGCCTCCCATAATCCCAAGGAGTATAACGGCTATAAGGTTTACGACAACCGCGGCTGCCAGTTCTGCACGGAGGATGCTAAAGGCGCAATTGAGGAAATTAATAAAATCACGGATTTTACCTCCATTCCGTTCGGCTGTGAGAACTCTGAAAATATCACAATGCTCGGCGAGGAAACCCTTTGTGCATTCATTGCCGCAGTTAAAACGCAGAGCCTTTATGAAGAAAAGTCCGATTTAAAGATTGTTTACACCCCGCTTCACGGCACGGGCAATATCCCCGTTCGCCGCGTTTTAGAGGGGCTTGACGTAACCGTCGTTAAGGAGCAGGAGCTGCCTGACGGTAATTTCTCAACCGTGCGCAGTCCTAATCCCGAGGAAAAGGACGCGCTTAACCTTGCTATTGAGCGCGCAAAGGAAATCGGCGCCGATTTGGTGCTCGGTACTGACCCCGACTGCGACCGCGTAGGTATTGCGGTTAAGGACGCAAACGGCGATTTTGTTCTGTTTACGGGTAATCAGACGGGTGCGCTTCTCGTTAAGTTCGTGCTTGAGCAGAAGAAAGCAACCCTTAACGCAAAATCAACCCTTGTAAAAACAATTGTAACCTCCGAGCTCGGCGCAAATATCGGCAGAAAATACGGCCTGCAGGTTGAGGAAACCTTGACGGGCTTCAAGTATATCGGCGATAAGATTAATAAGTATGAGGACAGCGGCGAGCAGGAATTCGTTATCGGCTATGAGGAAAGCTACGGCTATCTCGTTGGCACTCACGCAAGGGATAAGGACGCTGTCGTTTCCTCAATGCTCATCTGCCAGATGGCTGCGTGGTATAAAAACAACGGCAAAACCCTGATTGACGGGCTTAACGAAATCTATGCCGAGTACGGCTATTACCTTGATTCGCTTGATTCCTTCGTTCTTAAAGGCAAGGACGGAGCAGAGAAAATTCAGGCGCTTATGTCCGATTTCAGAAGCAGGGGCACGGGCCTCTTTGACGGCTTAAAGGAAATCGTTGATTTCTCAACTGGTATCAGGGATTTGCCTAAGGAAAACGTGCTTAAATATATCTGGCTCGACGGAAGCTGGATGGCGGTTCGCCCAAGCGGCACTGAGCCTAAAATCAAGGTTTATTACAGTATTCAGGACGCTGATAAAGCAAATGCCGAAAAACGCCTTGCGGATATTAAGGCGGTTATGCATTCAATAATCAACGGCTGATTTAATAACGGAGATATATCGATGGATAAAATTAAAAGCTATGTTGAAAATGTGCTTCAGCCCAAGCTTCAGGGCGACGGGGGCTGGATTGAATTCGTCTCTTTTGAGGACGGCGTTTTAACCGTTATCTTCAGGGGCGAATGCTCAAAATGCCTTATCCTTAACCGCTGTGTTGAGTGGATTGAAAGCGAGATTAAAAGTGATTTGAACAAAAGCGTAAGGGTTAATGCAATTCGCAAAAAGCCTTATTTTCAGGATGTTTAAGGGGGATTGAGCTATGGCACATATAAAGGTTGTCAGGCGCTCAATGCGCCCTGAGGAGTGGACGGAGCTTCGCTTCGGCTGGCTTAAAAGGTATATTTATTCTGAAAAATGGGAGATTAATAATCTTGAAATCCGCGACGCCCGTCAGGTTTCCGAAATGGAGTTTGAGTATTATTCCGACGGTTACCGCCCGCTGAAAAAGGGCGATATGTACTTCACGCCCGACGGCACTGCCTTCATCCGCGCAGACGTTGATATTCCAAAGCGCCTGCAGGGCAGGGAACTCTGGTTTTCCCTTAAAACCGCGGCGGAAATCTGTGTTAAGGTTAACGGCAAATATGTCGGCGGAGTTGACCCCAACCGTGAACGTATGCTCCTTTCGCCGTACGTTGACGACAAGAAGACCCTTCATTTTGAAATGATGGGCTACAACCGCTCGAAGCCCGATGATGAGCGCAATCCCGAAAGCCTCTCCGTGCGCGGCTGCCGCCAGATTTTTGAGGGCGCTTATATTTGCACGGTCAATCACGCCGTTCAGGATTTGGTGTGGGATTTTGAGCTGCTGCTTGACATCGCGGGCAACGATGCGTTCAGCGAGGATTACCGCACTTTCCTCAATAAAGAGCTTAACAACGCAATGAACCTAATTGATTTTGAAAGCGAGGAGCTTTCGGGCGTTGAGGACGCGCAGCGTTACGTTAACGACGTAATCTACGCCAACGATAATTATAAGGGCAGCGGCGACGTTGCGCTGATTGCACATTCACATCTTGATATTGCTTATTACTGGCGCCGAATTCACGCGGTTCAGAAGAATTTGCGTACAATTCTTATTCAGCTTCGCCTTATGGATAAGTACCCCGATTTTAAGTACACCCACACTCAGCCCTACACCTACGAAACGCTTGAAAAGTATTACCCTGAGGTTATGGCGGAGTTAAAGGAAAAGGTTGCCGCGGGGCAGTTTGAGCCCGTGGGGGCAATGTACGTTGAGCCTGACTGCAACGTTCCGTGCGCGGAAAGTCTTATCCGTCAGTGCCTTTACGGTCAGCAGACCTATAAACGCCTTTTCGGCAAAACGGTTAATAACGCGTGGCTGCCCGACGTTTTCGGCAATTCGTGGATTTTGCCGCAGATTTTAAAGAAATGCGGCGTGGACTATTTTGTTTCAAATAAGATGTCCACCTGGAATGACACTAACCGCTTCCCGCACAATAATTTTATCTGGCGCGGCATTGACGGTACGGACGTGCTTGCCTGCGTTCCGCCCACTCATTTTATTACGTGGAATATGCCGAGTCAGATTCAGGAAAACTGGGACGCTTATATAGACAAGGATTTCGGCGGGCAGACTATGAATATGTTCGGCTACGGCGACGGCGGCTCGGGCTGTACCGAGGAAATGATTGAGCTTATGCACCGCTTTGAAAAGGTTTCCGTTATGCCTAAGACGGAGCATATGGGCGGCGCCGAATTTCTTGAAAAAAATCTTAAAAACAATAAAAACCTTGAGGTTTGGGACGGCGAGCTTTATCTTGAAATGCACCGCGGTACGTTCACTACTAAAAGCGATTTGAAACGCGCAAACCGCCGCCTTGAATTCAAGTTCAGAAATGCGGAAATTATTTCCGTTATGCGCGGCGAGGATAACAGAGAACGTATTACCGCGCTTTATAAAAAATTCCTTATTAATCAGTTCCACGATATTTTGCCGGGCTCTCATATTCATCCCGTTTATGAGGACGCTATGGCGGATTACGCTGAAATTGAAACCGCGCTTGATGAGATAATCGGCAGCGGCAACCAGTATTTCAATTCGCTTAATATTAAGCGTGACGCGCTTACTTTTGTTGAAAGCAATAAGGGCTGCGATATCCGCCTCGGCAAGAGGGGCAACTGGCTTGTGCCTAACATTAAGCCTATGCAGACTAAAAATCTGCGTTTCCTGCAAAGCGGAGCAGACTGGATTAAGATTGACGGCACCGACGCCGTTACGCCTTACTATGCGGTTTCCTTCAACGCTGACGGCTCAATCGCTTCGCTTTACGATTTGGAGCTCGGACGCGAGTGGGCAAAGGGCGATTTCAATAAGCTGCATATTTACGATGACCGCCCGGGCAACTATGACGCTTGGGATATTCTGCCGAATTATAAGGATAAGGAAATTGAGGTTAAGGTTGCGGAACCGCTTTGCCTTGAAAGCGTAAACGGGGAATGTGCAACCTTTAAGGCTGTGCTTGCCACCGCCTCGTCAAAATGGGTTATGCTTGTCCGCCTTTTCCGTCAAAGCAGGGGAATTGAGGTTGAAAATATCGTTGACTGGAACGAAAGCCACAAGCTTGCAAAGGCTGTGTTTGACTGCAACGTTTTAACACGCAAGGCGCTTTGCGATACGTCTGCGGGCTATATTGAGCGTGAAACTCATAAAAACACAAGCTGGCAGCAGGCACGTTTTGAAACCTGCCATCACAAGTGGTGCTCGGTTGCGGAGCAGCTCGGCGGCGTTGCGCTTATTAACGACGGCAAATACGGCGTCGGCTTTGATGGCGGCACAATGAGCCTTTCGCTCCTGCGCGCTACTATGCGCCCCGACGTTACGTCGGATTTGGGCAGGCATAATTTCTGCTATATGATTATGCCGCATAAAAACGACGCGGTCAGCGCGGGCATTAACAATATTGCGCTGCAGTATAATAATCCGCTTATAAAAACAGACCTTGAGTGGAATTTACCAACCTTTGAACCGCTTTATCTTCAGGCGGCAAAGGAAAGCGAGGACGGCAAAATGACCGTTATCCGCCTTTCAGAGCAAAACGGCAGCCGCGGCATTATCACGCTTGACAAGCCCGTAAAGCTTCTTAATATGCTTGAGGAGACGGAGGGCGAAACGGACGTTATTGAGTATTCGCCGTTTGAAATAATTACGATAGGAATTGAAAAATAATGACTCCTTTTCAGATTTTTCTGGTTATAGCCGCCGTGCTGGCGCTCGGTATAATTATTCTGCCGCTGATTAACCGTCGGCAGTTTAAGCGTATGCCTTACGACCAACAGGTGCTTGCGATAATGAAGCAGGCAAACAAGCTTGTTTATTTTAAAAACGTCTCAGACGGGCGCAAGGGAAATCTTTTCTTTGTGAAAAATAAACGCAAAATTCTGGTTTACCCGTGGGTGCTTGATGATGAGGGCAGAATGGTAATAGTAAAGGATAACCCCTTTGATAACTGGGATTATCCCGAAAACAGACCCTCCCTTAACGAAGACGAGGTAAGACAGGCAAGGGACGAGCTTTGCAAATATTCAGAAAAATCGTTTGTAAAAATCCTCTTTAATGACCCTTTTAAAGAGGATGTAGCACAGGATGAACCACAGGATTGAGTACGGCAGGCAGATTTGCCCCGAAAGGTTTAACGGCATTTCGCTGTAATCCCATACGTTCATACGGTATTTTACGTTAAATATCAATCCGAAAATCAGTTCCGTTGCGGTAATGACAGCCGCACCCAAAAGGCACTTCTTCCAAAGGGGCGCCTTTTGCATTTCCGCGCTTATATAAATAAGTATAATGAATACGGTTCCTCCCGCGAAAAACATACTGTAATGCGTGCGTCCGCGCCACAGCATTTCAAGCGTGCAGTATGCGAACCCGCCAAGCAGGAATAAAAATGCAAATCTGAAAAAACTTCTCATATTTGTATTATTGCACGGAATATGCTAAAATAATTAATGTAAAATTTTCTCAGGAGGTCGCCGCAGTGCAAATTCCGCAGGATGTTAAAAATTTAATATCGGCGTTTGAATGCGGCGGCTATTCTATGTATATCGTCGGCGGCTACGTGCGCGATATGCTTCTCGGCAAAAGCGACGGCGATGTTGATTTAACAACCTCCGCGCTTCCTGCTCAGGCAGAATCTGTGCTTGAAAACGCGGGCGTAAGATATATTGAAACGGGTCTGAAGCACGGCACCATTACGGCGGTTATTAATCATATTCCTTATGAAATAACCACCTTCCGCTCGGACGGCGCTTACAGCGACAGCCGCCACCCCGAAAGCGTATCCTTTGTCGCGGACGTAAAAGAGGATTTGTCGCGCCGTGATTTCACAATAAACGCTATGGCTTATAATGAAGCGGACGGGTTGATTGACTTGTTCGGCGGCTGCGAGGATTTAAAAAACGGTGTAATCCGCGCCGTCGGCAATCCCGATATACGCTTTAAGGAGGACGCTCTGCGCATAATGCGCGCGCTTCGTTTTGCCTCTCAGCTTGGCTTTAAGCTTGAAGCTGAAACCGCAAGGGCAGCGCTTGAAAACAAAGCCCTGCTTGACAATATTTCCTCTGAACGAATTTATTCGGAACTTGAAAAGCTTCTCTGCGGCGATAACGCGCTTTTTGTTCTGAGCGAATACCGCGAAATATTTGCGCAGATTATACCCGAGCTGCGCCCTTGCTTTGACTGCGCTCAAAACACCCCATGGCATATTTATAATGTATATGACCATATCGTTCATTCCGTTGCGGCGGCGCCGAAAAAATCTGTGATAAGGCTTGCTATGCTGCTTCACGATATCGGAAAGCCTGCGGTTAAAGTTACGCTTGAAAACGGCAGGGACAGCTTTAAACGCCACGCCGAAAAAAGTGCGGAGCTTGCACTGCAAATTCTGGAACGCTTCAGGGTTTCAAACGCCGTTAGGGATGAGGTTGTAACCCTTGTTAAATACCATCAGTCCGTTGAAAACGTAAACGATATTCGTCCGAAACGCTGGCTTAATAAAATAGGCTATGATTATACAAGAGATTTGCTTGACGTTCGCCTTGCGGATTTGAAAGCGCATAACCCCAAAAAAGTCGGCTTTGAGATTGAAAAAATAGAAGAAATTAAACAGCAGCTTGAGGACATTGTAAAAGCGGGCGAAGCGTTCAGAATTTCCGATTTGGCTGTTAACGGTAACGACTTAATAGCCCTCGGCTTCAGCGGCAGGGAAATCGGCGAAAAGCTTACCGAAATCCTCAACCTTGTAATTGACGGGAAGCTTGCAAATAATAAAGAGAAAATAATCAGTTATATTAAAAACTGACGGGGGAGCGTTCGGGCTCTCCCGTTTTTTATTTAAAAAGTTGCTGCTTACCTGTTGACAAATAAAAAATAATGGCTATAATATAGTTAGCACTCGAAAGCAGAGAGTGCTAATTTGTTAAAAAGGACTGATATTTATGAGAAAAAAGCAGTTTAAGGCAGAGTCAAAAAAGCTGCTCGATATGATGATTAATTCAATTTATACGAATAGGGAAATCTTTATTCGTGAGCTTATTTCAAACGCTTCGGACGCTATTGATAAGCTCTATTTCAAATCCCTTACCGATAACAGCGTGGGCATTGCGCGCGATGAGTTTGAAATCCGCCTTGACGTTGACAAGGAAGCTCGCACGATAACCGTTTCCGATAACGGTATCGGTATGTCCGCCGCTGATTTGGAGTCAAATCTCGGCACTATTGCAAAGTCGGGCTCGCTTAATTTTAAAAATGAAAATGAGGAGGAAACCGCCGAAAACGATATTGAGGTTATCGGCCAGTTCGGCGTAGGCTTTTATTCTTCGTTTATGGTTGCAAAGCGTGTTGAGGTCGTTTCGAAGGCTTTCGGCGAGGAGACTGCGCACAAGTGGATTTCAGAGGGCGCTGACGGCTACACGCTTGAGGAATGCGAAAAGGAAAACGCAGGCACGGTTATTACGCTTTATCTTAAAGACGATACCGAAACGGAGGATTATTCGCAGTTCCTTGAGGATTACACTATTACCGAGCTTGTTAAAAAATACAGCGATTATATCCGTTATCCTATCAGAATGGAACAGACCCATACCGTTCCCGATCCCGAAAATGAGGGCGAGTATTTAACCGAAACTGCCGTTGAAACCCTTAACTCAATGGTTCCTCTCTGGCGCAAGAATAAGAGCGAGATTACCGCTGAGGATTACAACGAGTTTTACAAAATGAAGTTTATGGATTATCAGGACCCGCTGTCCGTAATTCACTTCAAGTCAGAGGGTACGGCAACCTTTGATTCGCTGATTTACATTCCTTCACACGCTCCGTTTGATTTCTATTCAAAGGATTACGAAAAGGGGCTTCAGCTCTACACAAACGGCGTTCTTATTATGGATAAATGCGGCGACCTTGTACCCGATTATTTCAGCTTTGTAAAGGGTATTGTTGATTCTGCCGATTTAAGCCTTAACATCAGCCGTGAAACGCTTCAGCAGGACTATCAGGTTAAAATTATAGCCAAGGCTATTGATAAAAAGATTAAGTCAGAGCTTAAAAAAATGCTTAAATCCGACAGGGAAAAGTACGAAAAGCTTTTTGAAACCTTCGGCGTTAATCTCAAATGGGGCGTTTATGCAAATTACGGCGCTGATAAGGACGGCTTAAAGGAGCTGCTTCTGTTCAAATCCGCGGCTGAAAACAAATATGTAACCCTTGATGAGTACATTTCCTCAATGCCCGAGGGCCAGGAACAGATTTATTATGCCTGCGGCGACAGCGTTGAGAAAATCAATCTTCTTCCGCAGACCGAGGCTGTTCGCGCAAAGGGCTACGACGTGCTTTGCTTTACGGACGATGTTGATGAATTTGCAATTCAGATGCTTATGGAGTATGACGGCAAGCATTTTGCAAACATCTGCAAGGATGAGCTAAACCTCTCCTCCGATGAGGAAAAGAAGGAGCTTGAGGAAAAGAATGCTGCTTCAAAGGATATGCTTGAGGAAATGAAGGGCTACCTCGGCGACGCCGTAACCGCCGTAAAGTTTTCCGACTCCCTCGGCTCACACGCGGTCTGCCTTTCCGCAGAGGGTTACGTTTCGCTCGATATGGCAAAAATCCTCAGCCAGATGCCCGGCGGCTCGCAGGGAATGAAGGCGCAGCTTGTGCTTGAAATCAATTCAAAGCATTCCGTTGCCGAAAAGCTGTTCAAGCTGTTTGCGGAGGATAAGGAAAAGCTTGAAAAATACACCAAAATCCTTTACGGCGAGGCTTGCCTTGTAAGCGGCTTAACGCTTGATAATCCAACCGAGTTTGCCGATATGATTTCGGATTTAATGGTTTAAAAAATTTGTATGGGACGCCAAATTCGGCGTCCCGTTTTTGTTTATTTTTCTTAATGACAATTATATTAAAATATGTTATTATAAGTATGAAATATTATACCGTTCAGGAGGTATTATTATGGCATATAAAATTGTAACAATCAGCCGTCAGTACGGCAGCGGCGGCAGAGCGGTCGGCAAAAAGCTTGATGAGGCTCTCGGCTACAGCTATTATGATAATGCGCTTGCTGAAAAGGTTGTTGAAAAAACGGGTATGACCGAGGAATTTATTAAGGAAGCGGGCGAGTATTCTCCGTTTGCCAGCATTTTTTCTTACGGCCTTGTCAGCAGGGATAGGGGCGGCTCCTCACTTGAGGATATGGTTTATGCCGAGCAGCGCAAGGTTATTCTTGATATTGTTGAAAAGGAAAACTGCGTTTTCGTCGGCAGATGCTCTGACGCTATTCTTGATGTGCGCGACGATTGCTTTAACGTTTTCATTACGGGCGACCCTGAGGATAAAATCGAACGCATTAAGGGCTATAACGCCTGCACCGAAAAGGAAGCCAAAAAGCTTATGAGGGATACCGATAAAAAGCGTAAGCTTCATTACGATTATTATACCGACAGAAAATGGGGCGTTGCGGATAATTATGACCTCTGCCTTAACACCTCAACCCTCGGCATTGATAAATGCGTGGAGCTTATTATGCAGGCAATAAAGTGAATTGTAAGCGGGTGAAACTCACCCGATCAGACTGTCAATAAAGGGCATAACCGCGCAAGATTATTGATGAATGTTGATTAAAGAAATCTTGTAGGGAACGACGCCTCGTCGTTCCGCGTGCGAAGCACCCTAAAATAATATCAATAAGAAACCGCCCGAGAACATCGAATTCTCGGGCGGTTTGCGCTTTCCGTCTTTTGCGATGAAGCGGTACCTTTGTACAGCAATCATCGCAAAAAACGAAATTCTGCCTCTTTCTCGAAAGTCTGTCAGCGTGCAGGCATTTCAATTTTGGGTTTGACTACACGCTTTTTTCTTAATAAAATCTTTACATTTTTTTCTGATTTCTTTATTGATTTACTATATACTATGTGTTATATTTATATGCGAACTGTATTACACACAGTAGTACAGTTTCTTGACTATATTATTACTTTGTAAATATGGTGCAGCTATGAAAAATATTCTTGAATTTTTGGAATCCGCTGCAGGCCGCTTTCCCGACAAAACGGCTTTTGCACAGGAAGGCAGGGCGCTTGCTTACGGCGAATTGCTTGACGGCGCACAGCGCGTCGGTTCCGCTCTTGCAAAGCTTAACTGTAAAAATCAGCCCGTTTGCGTTTATATGGATAAGGGCGTTAACACAATCCTTTCAATGATGGGCGTCGTTTACAGCGGCAATTTTTATGTCGTGCTTGACGGCGAAATGCCTGCGGAGCGTATCAATAAAATCTTTTCAACCCTTCAGCCTCGCGCTGTTATTGCGGGCGAGGGCTTTGAGGAAAAGGCGCAGTTGCTTGATTTTGACGGCGAGGTTTTCAACCTCGGCAAATTGCTTGAAACGGAAATTGATTCGGACAAGCTTGCCGAAATCCGTGCCGCACAGATTGACACGGACCCGCTTTACGCGCTTTATACCTCGGGTTCAACAGGCGTTCCTAAGGGCGCAATCCTCAGCCACAGAAACGTTATTGCGTACTCCGAATGGGTGTGCGGCGAATTTGATTTCAGCGAGGAAACGGTTTTTGCAAATCAAACCCCGTTTTATTTCTCAATGTCAGTAACGGATGTTTATTCAACGCTTCGCTGCGGTGCAACCCTGCATATTATTCCTAAAATTTATTTCAGCTTCCCGATTAAGCTGATTGAATTTTTGAATAATAATAAGGTAAACACAATTTACTGGGTGCCCTCCGCAATTTCAATCGTTTCTAATTTCAAACTGTTTGATTATGCTAAGCCGCAGTATCTTAAAAAGGTGCTTTTTGCGGGCGAGGTTATGCGCACAAAGCCGCTTAATTACTGGATTAATAATCTTGATAAGGACGTGCTTTTTGCAAATCTTTTCGGCCCCACCGAAACAACGGACATCTGCACCTTCTATAAGGTAAACCGTCCGTTTACCGATGATGAGCCGCTGCCGATAGGCACTCATTGTAATAATTGCGACGTTATGATTGTCGCCGAGGACGGCACTCTTGCCGAAAACGGCGAGGAGGGCGAGCTTTATGTAAGGGGCTCCTTCCTTGCGGGCGGTTATTATAACAATCCCGAAAAAACCGCACAGGCGTTTGTGCAAAATCCGCTCAATTCCGCTTACCCCGAAACCGTTTATAAAACGGGCGATTTGGTTAAGCTTAACGAGGTTGGGGAAATCCTTTATATCACACGCCGCGACTTTCAGATTAAGCATATGGGCTACCGCATAGAGCTTGGCGAGATTGAGGCAGCCGCAGGCGTTATTGAGGGTATTAACGAGGTTGCGTGCGTGTTTGACGCGCCTAATGATAAAATCGTGTTCATTTATTCAGGCAAAAAGCTTGACGAGGGCGATATAATGAAAAGCCTGCGCGAAAGGCTGCCCGAATACCTTATGCCTAACAGAATTATCAGAATGAAAAATATGCCGCACAATCAAAACGGCAAGATTGACAGAAAACTGCTTATGCAGAATTTATAAAAGAGAGGATATAACGATGGAAGAATTACTTGAGATTTTAAGAAACTTAAAGCCCGGCGTTGATTTTGACGAAAACACAAAGCTTGCCGAAAACAAGATTTTTGACAGCCTTGGTATGATTTCGCTCATCGCAGAGCTTTCGGATGAATTTGACGTTGAAATCGGCGCAATGGATATTGTGCCCGAGAATTTTGAAACCGTAAAAACCGTTTGGGAGCTTATTGAAAGGCTTCAGGATGAGGACTAATTTATAATGACATATACCTCGTTTGAATTCTTTGTAATCTATTTCGGGGCAACGTTTCTGCTTTATACGATTGCCCCGATAAAGTATAAAAAATATGCGCTCCTCCTTGGCTCAGCGTTCTTTTATTTCGTTGCAACCAGGGGGCATATTTTTGCGCTTATCGCTTCGGCTTTGCTGACCTGGGGCGCGGCGCTGCTTATTCAGAAGCAGAATGATGAATTCGCCGCCAAAAAGAAGCTTGTTGAAAAGTCCGAACGCAAGGCGCTCAAAGCAAAATATAATAAACGCAAGGGCTTGATTTGCACTGCGGGCGTTATTCTTAATCTCGGCATTTTGCTTGTGCTGAAGTATTCAAACTTCTTCGTTTCCACCTTCGGCGCAATATTTAAATTTGATGCTCCCGAATTGCATTTCATTCAGCCCCTCGGCATTTCCTTTTACACGCTGCAGGCGGTCAGCTACATAGTTGATGTTAACCGCGGCAAGTATAAGGCGGGCAAAAACCCGATTGATATTTTTATTTATCTTTCATTTATGCTCACAATTGTTGAGGGTCCCGTTGCGCGTTATGACCAGCTCGGCACTCAGCTTGTTAAGGGCGAAAAGCTCAGCTTCAAAAATCTCCAGATGGGCTATCAGCTTATTGTTTGGGGACTTTTCAAAAAGGTCGTTATTGCCGACCGCGCAGCAGAGTTCGTAAACAACGTTTTTGACAACACGGGCAAGTACACGGGCGTTGTTGTAATTGCGGGAATTCTGTTTTACACGCTTCAGCTTTACTGCGAATTTTCAGGCGTTATGGACGTCGTAACGGGTATGGGCGAGCTTATGGGAATTAAACTGCCCGAAAACTTTAACCGCCCGTTTTTTGCAAAGTCCATTAACGAATTCTGGCAGCGCTGGCACATTACGCTCGGCGCGTTTTTGAGGGATTCTATCTTCTATTCGATTTCGCTTTCAAAGCCGTTTATGAAACTTACCAAAAGCGCAAGAAAACGCTTTAACCCTTATTATGCAAACCTTATCCCAACCGCGTTTGCGCTCTTTTTCGTCTGGTTTGCAAACGGCTTCTGGCACGGCTCGGGCTGGAAATATATCGTTTACGGCTTGTATTATTACGTGCTTATGATGCTTGCGCTCTTTATGGAGCCGCTTTTCGCAAAAATCTGCAAGGCGCTGAAAATAAACAGGGAAGCCAAGCCTTATGCGCTTTTCCAGATGCTGCGCACATTCCTTATCGTTAATATCGGTATGCTTATCTTCAGGGCGGACGGTCTTCGCGCCGCATTCCGTATGCTTATCTCAATTCCTCAGCTTAACCTCGCCGCGCTCAAGCCGGGCAGCGGTAACGGTTTAGGTCTTGATTTAAAGGATTACGGAATTCTTGTAGTCGGCACGGGCGTTATTTTCCTTGTAAGCCTGCTGCGCGAAAAGGGCGTTGATATACGCGAAAAGGTTTACCGTATGCCGTTTGTTGTTAAGTTCGTCGGCTATCTTGCGGCTGCGCTATTGATTATTGTAATCGGCGCATACGGCGATAATTACGGCGTTGTTGATTTGATTTACGCTAATTTTTAGGATATGGCTATTATGATTAAAAAATTGTTTAAAGAATATGCAGTGTCCTTTGTAAAGCTTGTTGCTTTTGTGCTTGCTTTCGTGCTTTTACTGCAGTTCCTTTCAAATTCTGTTTTCTCAAAAACAGGCGCCTTTGCAACTAAAGGCACTTATAACAAGGCGTATTCCTTCCTGTATGAACCTGAAAACACTATTCAGATTGCAGGCATAGGGAACAGCAATTTGTATTCAGCCCTTGTGCCGAATACTATCTATGAAAACACGGGTTACACCTCAACCGTTATTTCCTCCCCGCATCAGAGCACACAGCTTTCTCAGTTTTTTCTTGAGGAGCTGCTTGAAACCCAGTCGCCTAAGCTTGTGATTTTAGAGGCGGATATGCTCTACGACGGGCAGACAACCTATAAGGCTTCGCAGAATAAATCCGAATTCAGCAAAAAGGTTAATTCTGTAACCCAGCTGCTTTCCTCCGATTTCCTGCAGAACAAGCTTCAAAGCTCCTTTTCCGTGTTCATTTTTCACGACAGGTGGAAGAGCTTCAGCCTTAAACAGTATTTCAATAAAGTGCAGGAGCCGCAGAGTTTTGAAACTATAGACCACGGCTATTTGTTTAACGATACCGTCAGTCCCGCTCCCGCTAATGATGAAATGGCGCCCACGGATTTGGTGCAGGAAATTGATTTTGATGAAAAGGCGTTTTTCAACGGAATTGTAAGCACCTGTAAATCAAAGGGAATTGAGGTTATGCTGATTACCGTTCCAAGCACTCACGCGTGGTCATATTATAAGCATAACGGCGCGGCGCAGCTTGCGGAGGAAAACGGTATTGATTATATAGATTTCAACCTGCTTTACGATGAAATCGGCTTTGATATCAAAAAGGATTTCAGGGACGCGGGGCATCACTGTAATTACAGCGGCGCGGTCAAGGTAAGCAATTACCTTTCCGCATATCTTGAGGATAAGTATTCCTCAATCCTTACGGATACAAGACAGGACGCCGCTTATGATTACTGGCGTGAGAGCAACGAGGCTTTCAAAAAAGAATATGACGTTTAATCAAAGGCTGTCTTGCAATACCGTGCAAGGCGGCTTTTTTGCCGTCTTTAGTCATTCGTGTTGAAACTTTCCGTTTTTTGTGCTAAAATTATTCAATCAAATATATAGTTAGGGGTGCTTCTTCGTGAAAAAGGTTATTTGTTTTCTGTGCGCGCTTGCGTTTGTAATTCTTGTGCCGTTTGAGGTGCTTGCAGCTTCAAATATAGGCTATGTTACAGGCGTTACAAGCGAAATGTGCAGCAGCAATTACTGGGCGGGTAAATCAAAAAACGCCGATAAAATCATTATGACTCCCGAGGAAATAGCGGGCTATAATCAGCTTGCAATTGACGCTTCGGGAACTAATTGCTATGATATTGAAAATATTGCCGTAAGCTATGACGCGGAGGCGTATGCCGAAAGGCTGATTAATTCCATTGAAAGCGATTATAAAACAAGGGATTTGTATATCGGCACGGAAAAGCTTGATAACAGGGCTTATTTTGACAGCCTAAAGCAAGCGGTTGCGGATACCTCGTGGAAAAACGACGCTTCAGGCACAAGGGATATTCTTTACGGCATCTGCACAAAACAGGCGGACGTTATGGCTCTGCCGTGCAGCGATGTTATTCTTTACAGCCTTGAAGACCCTGACAGCGAATATCAGCTCGGCGCGCTTAAAGTTAACGACGCGGTGGTAATTAAGCAAAAGTGCGATTATGAAGGCGAAACTTATTATTATGTGATATATAATCATCTTTACGGCTGGGTAAATGCAAAAAATCTTGCTGTCTGCGCCGACAAGCAGGAATGGCTTGACTCCTGGAAGGTTGCAGTTGACGGCGATGATTTTATCGTCGTTACACAGGATAAAATTGTAACCGAGCCGTCAATCAAGGTTCCCTCAACAAGCGAGGTTAAGCTGACTGTAGGCACCGTGCTTAAACTCGTTCCCGAAAGCGAAATTCCCGAAAACATCGGCGAAAGAAACAGTATCCATAATTACGTTGTGTATTTGCCTACAAGGGATGCAGACGGCAACTACGTTAAGCAGCCTGCGCTGATTTCCCAGCACTATGACGTAAGCGTGGGCTTCCTTCCTATGACGGAAAGGAATATCCTTAAAGTTGCGTTTTCCTGCCTCGGCAACCGCTACGGCTGGTCGGGAATGCTCGATTCAATGGATTGCTCGCTTTATAACAGGGACGTTTACAGGTGCTTTGGTCTGAGTATGCCGCGTAACACTACCTGGCAGCAGAAGGTGCCCAACACCTTGATTAACCTTGCAAGTTATACCGACGCTCAGAAGCAGGCGATTATTGAAAAGCTTCCGCTCGGCTCGCTTCTGTATTTTCCGGGGCACACGATGATTTATATCGGCAGCGAAAACGGCGTCGGTTACGTTATAAGCGATACGGGCAGCCTTTCAAACCCCGACGGCGAGCTCAAGGTAATGAGTACGTATTCGGTTATTATTAATCCTTTGACTGCGCGCAGAAAAAACGGCGCAACCTGGCTTCACAGCCTGACCTCTGTTGTAATTCCCGCAAATTATTCCACGGAAAAATACAGCCCCGATAAAGGCTGGCTTAATGTTGACGGCAGCTGGTATTATTATGACCAAAACGGAAATATGAAAACAGGCTGGGTTTACAGCGGCGGTAAATGGTATTACCTGAAATCAGACGGCGCTATGGCAACGGGCTGGGTGCAGACGGGCGGCAAATGGTATTTTATGAATAAATCGGGCGCTATGCAGACAGGCTGGGTAAAATCAGGCGGTAAGTGGTACTATATGAATTCAAACGGCGCAATGGCAACGGGCTGGCTGAAAGACGGCGGCAAGTGGTATTATCTTAACAGCAGCGGAGCAATGCTTGCCAACACCTCAAGGGTAATCAACGGCAAAACATATAAGTTTAACGGTTCAGGTGTATGTCTTAACCCGTAACCGACCTAAACATAATACAGGCAAAACAATATCAGACAGGGAACCGTTCCCTGTCTGATATTGTTTTCGGAAACTGTTTGTAATAAATTTGTAATTGACTAAATAACCTTAATAATATATAATATTAAAAATCCCTGAAAGGCTGTTTAAGTATGACGCTGTTGATAAAGAACGCTCAGGCTTATTTGGGCGGCAAAATTCAAAAAGCAGATGTGCTTATTAAGAATTCAACAATCGTTTCTATCAGTGACTCCGTTTCGCCAAACGGTGCTGATTGTGTTTTTGATTTTCAGAATAAATATTTATTAATTCCGGGTTTCGTAGATGCGCATGTTCATCTCCGCGAGCCCGGTTTTTCTTATAAGGAAACTATAAGGACAGGCTCTCTTGCCGCTGCTTCCGCGGGCTATAACGCCGTCTGCCCGATGCCCAACCTTAACCCTGCGCCCGATTGCCCCGAAAATCTTGCGCAGGAGCTTGACATCATCAGACGGGATGCGGTTATTGACGTGCTGCCGTTTGCAACGATTACAAAGGGCAGAAAAGGCGAGGGGGAATGTGTTGACTTTGCCTCAATGAAGGCGGACGTTATCGGCTTTTCGGACGACGGCTGCGGCGTGCAGACCGAGGCGCTTATGCGTGAGGCGATGGAAAAATGTGCCGAGCTTGACTGCATTATCTCCGCTCACTGTGAGGTTAACAGCCTGCTGTACGGCGGTTATATTCACGACGGCGAATACTGCAAAGCCCATAACCATAAGGGTATCTGCAGCGAAAGCGAATGGGCGCAGATTGAGCGCGATTGCCGCCTTGCAGAAGAAACGGGCTGCCGTTACCACGTTTGCCACATTTCAACAAAAGAAAGCGTTGAGGTTATCCGCGCCGCAAAGGCAAGGGGCGTGCGCGTAACCTGCGAAACGGCGCCGCATTATTTAACGCTTTGCGACTCTGATTTGCAGGAGGACGGCAGGTTTAAAATGAACCCGCCGCTGCGTTCTGCCGAAGACAGACAGGCGTTGATTGACGGCGTGCTTGACGGCACGGTTGATATTATAGCAACCGACCACGCGCCCCACAGCGCAGAGGAAAAGTCAAAGGGGCTTGCGGGCAGCGCTATGGGTATAGTCGGGCTTGAAACCGCTTTTCCCGTGCTTTATACAAAACTTGTTAAAACGGGCGTAATCAGCCTTGAAAAATTAATTGAAATGATGTCCGTCCGCCCGAGAGAAATCTTCGGCATTGAGGGCGGCGAGATAAAAGAGGGCGCACCCGCAAATCTGTGCGCGATTGATTTGGAAAAACAGTGGACTGTTAATCCCGAGGAATTTATTTCAATGGGCAGGTCAACTCCGTTTGAAAACTGGCAGTTAACGTCCAAAAATATATTAACCGTTTTGAGAGGAGAGATTGTTTATGAAGCCATATAATAAAAAAATCGTGCTTGAAAACGGCGCCGAGTTTTACGGCTGGGGCTTCGGCGCAGACAGGGAAGCCATTAACGAAATCGTGTTTAATACCTCAATGGTGGGTTATCAGGAAATCATTTCCGACCCGTCATATACTGACCAGATGGTTTGTATGACCTATCCTCTTATCGGCAACTACGGTATGACTGACGAGGATTACGAAACCCGCATTCCGTCAATGGGCGGCCTGATTGTCCGCGAGTATAACGACCTGCCGTCAAATTTCCGCTACACAAAAACTCTTTCAGAGGTGCTTGACGAATATGATATCCCTGCAATCAGCGGGGTTGACACAAGAAAAATTACCCGCATTATTCGTGATGAAGGCAGCCAGAAGGTTATTATTACCGACGCTTCAACTCCTTATGAGGAGGCGCTTGCAAAGGTTAAGGCTTACAAAATTCCTACGGATATGGTAAGCCGCGTTTCCTGCAAAAAGCGCTGGTATTCAAGAACGCCCAACCATATGTTTGACGTTATCGCGGTTGACTGCGGAATAAAGAAGAACATTGTAAGAAAGCTCAACGAAAAGGGCTGCAACGTAACGGTAGTTCCGTATAATATTACCGCTGAAGAGGTGCTTTCAATGAAGCCCGACGGGCTCTTCCTCTCAAACGGTCCCGGCAACCCGGAGGACGTTCAGACGGTAATTCAGCTTGTAAAGGAGCTCAAGGGCAAAATTCCGATTTTCGGTATCTGTCTCGGTCATCAGATGATTTCTCTCGCGCTCGGCGCTAAGACCTTTAAGATGAAGTTCGGCCACAGAGGCGGTAATC
>CADBUK010000082.1 GCA_902797915.1 Oscillospiraceae bacterium | reverse complement strand
TTGGTGGGCAGAGGTGGATTCGAACCACCGAAGTCGTTGACGTCAGATTTACAGTCTGATCCCTTTGGCCGCTCGGGAATCTGCCCATATTATTGGAGCTGGTGAACGGACTCTCCTCTCAACTATCAAACAGTCCACCGGACTGTTTTCCCAATCGGCTCACTTTCTGCGAGCCTCTTGGAGTTCGTTTCTCGTCCGTTGAGAGAAAAATCGTTACCAATAATGGAGCTGGTGAACGGACTCGAACCCCTGACCTGCTGATTACAAATCAGCTGCTCTACCAACTGAGCTACACCAGCGTTACTTAACGCCTTAATAATATAGCATAAAGGTTTGGCATAGTCAAGCCTTTTTTTAAATAAATCATTTAAAATTTGTCGGCTGCATATAATATTTTTGAAATACATTATTGAGGTGATATTATGTGCGGAATTGCAGGGATGTTGTCCGCAACGGCGGATTTTACAAAGGAGGCCTCGCTGATTGAAAGCATAAGCGAAAGCCTTAAAATGCGCGGCCCCGACGAGCGCGGCGAGTTCACGAAGCCTTATATTTCGCTGATACACAGGCGGCTTTGCGTTATTGACCCTGAGGGCGGCAAGCAGCCGATGACCTTCGGCAAATACACGATTGCCTATAACGGCGAAATTTACAACACAGACGAGGTGCGCCGCGAGCTGATTGCAAAGGGGCACAGCTTTAACACCCACTGCGACACGGAGGTTGTGCTGAAGGCTTACGCGCAGTGGAAGGAGGGCTGCTGCGAGAAGCTGAACGGTATTTTTGCCTTCGCCGTATGGGACGACGGAGAAAGAGAGCTATTTCTGTGCCGCGACCGCATAGGCGTTAAGCCGCTTTACTACGCGCACAGGGGCGGAACGTTTGCATTTGCAAGCAGGATTAAAAGCCTGCTGCTTATTCCGCGGATTACCGCCGAGGTTGACGAAAACGGGCTGAACGAAATATTTATGCTCGGGCCCGCAAAGCCTGTCGGAAGCGCGGTTTTCAGGGACATAAAAGAACTGCCGCCCGCCGCATATATGAAGGTTAAAAACGGCAGGGCTGAAATTAAGAATTACTGGAAATTAGAGGCAAAGCCTTTTGACGAAACCGAGGAAGAATGTCTGCGGCACACAAAAGAGCTTGTCAGCGACGCCATTACGCGCCAGCTTGTTTCCGACGCTCCGCTTTGCACATTCCTCAGCGGCGGACTTGATTCGTCAATAATAAGCAAAATTGCAGCGGACAGTTACCGCGGGCAAGGCAGAACGCTGAACACCTACTCCGTTGACTATGTGGATAACGACAAGTATTTTAAAACAAGTCTGTTCCAGCCAAACAAGGACAGCGATTATATAGACCTGATTTCAGGAGCGATAGGCAGTCGGCACAGCAATATCGTGCTTGAAAACACCGCGGTTGCGCAGGCGCTGGCTGACAGCACCTTTGCGCGCAATCTGCCCGGCTTTACGGACGTTGATTCCTCCCTGCTGCTATTTTGCAGAGAGGTTAAAAAGGAGCAGACCGTAGCCCTTTCGGGCGAGTGCGCGGACGAAATCTTCGGCGGCTATCCGTGGTACCACAATAAAGAAATTCTGTTTGAGGAAACGTTCCCCTGGAGCCGTTCAACCGCCGTGCGCCAAAGTATTCTGCGCGACGGACTGCTGAA
Organism: Oscillospiraceae bacterium; assembly: GCA_902797915.1. Classification (GTDB taxonomy): domain Bacteria; phylum Bacillota; class Clostridia; order Oscillospirales; family Acutalibacteraceae; genus Eubacterium_R. The sequence continues at coordinate 3,163 of CADBUK010000082.1, read as the reverse complement.
AAACGGAGAGGAGTTTGCCCACGCCGAATACCTGAAAACCGTTAAGAAAACCTCATGCCTTGAAACAGACGGCAAAACGGACAGACGAATGAGGGAAATGTTTGTGCTTAACCTTGACTGGTTTATGCAAACGCTGCTCGTGCGAAAGGACGTTATGAGTATGGAAAGCTCGCTTGAGGTAAGGGTTCCGTTTTGCGATTACAGAATTGTTGAATACGCTTACAATATGCCGTGGAGCATTAAAGCGTACGGCGGACGGGAAAAAGGAATTCTGCGCAAGGCGTTTGAAAACGACCTGCCCGACGAAATCGTGTGGCGCAAAAAAAGCCCCTACCCCAAAACGCACAACCCCGTTTACTTTGCCGAGGTTTGCAAAATGGCAAGGGCGGCGCTGGCAGACGGCTCCACTCCCCTGCCCGAAATGCTGAACATGAGTAAAATTAACGAGCTTATGCAAAACCCCGACGCACTGAGCGTGCCGTGGTACGGTCAGCTTATGAGAGGCCCGCAGGTGCTTGCCTACATCGTGCAGATTTACCTGTGGATTAAGGATTGCGGAGTGGTGTTTGTATAATGCGGAATTAGGAATTCGGAATGCGGAATTACAGGGTGACTGAGCCCACGCAAATTAAAAAACGGCAGTTCAATGAACTGCCGTTTTTATCTTATTCAAGCTTTGTGCCGCAATCGGAACAAAAATCGCCGAAGGTGCTTGGCTTGCCGCAATTGCTGCAAAACCTTGCGGGCGGTGCTGCCGCCACGCCGATACCCATTCCGAAAGGAACCGACGAGCCTCCGCTTGAGGTATTAACATACGGCTCGCCGCACTGCTGCTCAAGCTCCCTCATTTTCGCAACGAGGGGCGCAGTATTTATGCCGTCGGAATCGGCGGTTACGGTTACACCGTTTGCCGAAAATGAAACCGTGCCCGACTGCGAGCCGCCCACCATATCAAGCCTCGGCTGCGGGGGCTGTTCCAGCTTTTCAAGCATTGCGGTTTTAATCTGCAGCGCTTCAAATTGTTGCGCAAGCTGCTGAAACAGCTCTGCGCTGAGATGATACCTTCTGCAGTATTCAGCGTCGTTGCAACTGCCCTCAAAAACAAGCTCTGCGCCGCACGGACCGTTTAAGGCGGAAATGCTGCTGCGTTCGCTTATAGGGGGATTTGTCGTTTTATAGCTTGCGGTGGTGATTTCAATTTTTGTGATATTCATAGTTTTACTTAATAACAACTGTAGTTACGGAATTTGAGGGAATGATTACGGGGTTAGCGATGCCCTCGTCGGTCTGAATTTCCTCCAAATTCCTTGTAGCGTCCGTGGTATAGGTTGAGAAGGTTGAAAGCCCCGTGCCGTTAACAAAGGTTGCCTCGTCATTAATTGAGGTGTTAATGTAAATCAGGGTAATACTGTTGTCAGGATTTTTAAAGCCGCAGATTTTCATTCCCCTGTCGCACGCGGCGTCAATTCTTACAGAGCCTTCGGTTGTGTATTTTGAGAAGTTGCCTAGAACATAGTAACGCTTTGAGGTTGTAATTTCGTGGGCTGAATTTTCGTTCTGATAATCGGTGTAAAGCAGGCCGTCCATATAGCCGCCCTCTGCAAGCGCAGTCCACCAATCCCATTCCTTTGCATCAAGAATTGTTAAATCCTGCCAGATTGTGTCCGCCAAATCAAGCCCGTAAACCATACCGAGACCCGAGGACGAGCCGTCCATCTGGCAATATTCGGTCAGCACTCTGCCGTAGGAGCTGTAGCCTTCATTTAAAAACCTTGCCGTTTCCTCACGGTTTGACTGGTCGGACCAGTAGGAGTGGAAGCCGATATCCTTAAAATACGTTCTTGTAAGCAGGTTTGAGCTGCCGCCGCTTGTGCTCAGGCAGGCGTTAACGTAATTCTTGAAGCCTGCCCAGTCGTTAGTGTTGTTTTTAGCCATCTCGCCTGACTCAAACATACTGATTTCGCAGGTGCTGTTAATAACGCTTGCGCGGATTTTCTGAATACACTGCTTATACATATCGCGCGCTTCCTCGGGCGAATAATGGCAGCCCTCCTGCGGGGCGGAGGTCATATCCTCGTTATACGCGCCCCAAGCCCATTCAGGCTCGTTAATCGGGGAAATATCGGTTACCCTGTAGCCGAGCTCAACTGCAAAATGCTCGCCGCAGGTTACAACGAAATTAGCGTGCTTTGCATAATTTGAGCTGTCAATATTACAGGAAAGCTCGCCGCCGTCAGGCACCCAGTAACCGTAAGCCCTGCCGCTTTTGGTGTAATAAATCGGGGGCGAGTTTGAAAAGAGGGTAAGCCTCATATTGTCGCAATAGCTGTTTGCAACCTCAAGGCATTTCTGCGCATTTGCGTCTGCCGTCCAGTCATAAGTGCCGTTGCTCTGCAAGAAGCACTCCGCACGGCGCGCTTTGATGTAAAGCGCTGAATCGTCCTGACTGCCTGCGCCGAGGTTATAGCGGTAAACATTAAGCCCTATTCCCTCTTCATCGTCATAGAGCATTTTCATAACCTCATCAACCTTTTCATCGCTCCAGCCGCCTACGCACTGCGACCACCAGCAGGACGACGCGCCGAAGCCGTACATCGTCTGATGGGTTGACGACGGGGTTACCGTTGTTTGATGAAGTGAAGAATCCAGCCTGTTAAACTGGTCTAAAATCAGCGAATAATCGCGGGTGTTGATAATGCCGTCCTTGTTTAAATCAAACTGCCTTTTATAGCGGATATTTGACGTTGTGTCGTTAATATACGCCGAAATCCAGTTTTTAAGGGTTAATGCGGAAACAGCGTCCTCCTGATTACAGCGCGAGCATTTATAGCTGATATAATAATCGGAGCCGCTCATTCCCTGCAGCACATAATCGTGCCCGAGCTCCTCAACGTAATCGCCTTTAGTCTCGTTGTTGCAAATACTGCAGCGGAAGGTGGTGTAGCCCTGCTCGGAGCAGGTAGGCGCCGTTACCGTGCCTGTATAATTATGCCTGCCGTCAATACAGTCATATTTCCATTTATATTGCGGCTTTTCAATCTGATTGCCGTCGCCGTCATATTCGGGGGTGTTCATATAATCCGCATAGCCCTGAAGATATTCCCTTGTTGCCGCGTCCGCAATAAGGAAGGTGCCTTCTTTATTAATATTTTTAAAGCAATCC
>CADBUK010000081.1 GCA_902797915.1 Oscillospiraceae bacterium | reverse complement strand
TTGAGCATATAAATATCGTAAAAAACCGACACGAAAGGTACCGAGCAAATCAAGCCGATAAGCCCGAACTGCTTGCCGCCGATAACGATTGCAAGGAAGGTAATAATGCCCGGCATTTCCAGCTCTTTACCCATAAGGTGCGGGTTAATCAGCTTTTCAACAACCTGCTGAACGATAATGCAAAGCACAAGGAAAATAATAGCTTTTACGGGGTTTACAGCCGCAATCAGCAGGGTTGCAACAGCCGTGCCCACAATTGCGCCGACGATGGGTATAAGCTGCGTTACCGTAATCAGAAGTGCGATTGAAATCTTGTACGGCATACCCGAAACAAGCATTACAAGCAGAATTCCGCCGCCTGTAATAAGCGCCTGAATAAGATTGTACTTGAAATAAATCTGGAATTTTTTGTTTGCAAGCTTAACGAAATAGCAAGCCCTGTCATAATGCTTCTGCGGCAATAACCTGTTAAGAACTGCGTAAAACTCGCGCACAAGCTCCTCCTTGAAAACGAGAATAGCAAAGCCGATAATCAGCCCCAAGCCGAAGTTAAGAAGCACATTTGAAGCGCTCTTGATTTTCGTAATCGCAGTGCTGATAATGTTTGCCGTGTTGCTTTTCAGCGCGGCAATTCCCTTGTCGTAATAAACGTCCAGATTGTTTTCAAGAGTTGTAATATAGCCCGCAAGCTTAGGCTGCTTAACCTTTAGCTTATCAAGCAGACCGAGGAATTTTTCCCACAAATCAGGCGCCTGATTGTAAAGGCTGACGATTGTATTTTTCAGGTTGGGGATAATCATTCCGACCGTGAGCGCCGCAAACGCAACAAACACAAGAATTGAAATAAAAATCGACAGCTTGCGGTGCTTTTTTACATCATAATCCCTGCCTTTTTTGGCTGCGTGCTTTGCAAAGCCGTTATCAACCTGCTTTGAAACAAGGTTTAGAATAAACGCGATTGCGCCGCCGTAAATGAAAGGATTTAAAATTGTAATTACATAATGCACAAGCTTTTTTGCCTCGCCCGTATTAAGAACGATAAACAGCACAATGCCCGCAAAAACAATCAGCCCCGCGGCTTCAAGGAGCCTTTTCTTATCAGTGGCTTTCATCGGTAACCTCCAAAATAATTCTATTCAAATCTGTGAAAAAGTTTAATCCTTCATAATTTTTTCAATGCGGTCAAGCTCGTCCTCGGTAAGCGGCGTTTTTTCAAGCGCCGCAAGGTTTTCAAGCAGCTGCGCCTTGCTGCGAACGCCGATGAGAACCGAGGTTACGCCCTGCGCAAGCAGCCAACCGATTGCCATTTGAGAAAGGGTTTCTCCCCTCTCCCTCGCCATATCGCAAAGGGCTGAAATCTGCGCCAGCTGGCGTTCGTCAAGCCCGATGCTTTTGCAGTAATCCTCCCTGCCGAACAGGCGCGAATCCTCGGGAATTCCGTTTTTGAACTTGTCCGAAAGCCTGCCCTGCGCAAGCGGAGAAAAGGCGATAATTCCCTTATTCTTTTTCCTGCTCTGCTTTTTCAGACCGTTTTCCTCAATCGTTCTGTCAAGGATTGAATAGCGGTTTTGATTTATTATGTACGGCACGTCAAAATCGTCGCAGCGGTGGTACATTCTGTGCATTGATTTGCCGTCATAATTGCTCATTCCGATATAGAGCGCCTTGCCCTGACGGACTATGTCCGCACAGCAGAGCGCCGTTTCCTCCAGCGGAGTTTCGGGCGTGCGGCAGTGATGATAAAAAATATCAACGTAGTCAAGCCCCATACGCTCAAGCGACTGATTGAGCGAGGCAATCAGATACTTTCTTGTGCCTCCCCTGCCACCGTAAGGACCGTCCCACATCTCGTAGCCCGCCTTGGTGGAGATAATCAGCTCGTCGCGGTAGGGCTTCAAATCCTGCGCCAGAATTTTGCCGAAATTTCTTTCCGCCGCACCGGGCGCGGGGCCGTAATTGTTTGCTAAATCGAAATGTGTTATGCCCCTGTCAAACGCGGTTAAAACTATATCCCTGATTTCGTCAAAATCCGCCCTGTCGCCGAAATTCTGCCACAGCCCGAGCGAGATTTTAGGCAATGCAAGACCGTTTGGCAGGTAATTAAACTGCGCGTTTTCATACCTTTTTTCGTCCGCCGTAAACATAAGCGCGTCCTCCCGAAAGTTAAGATTTTTTGCACATAAGGCATTATAACATTTATGTTTGAGATTAGTCAATACGGGCGTATTTTAAAGCTTTTACACACAAGACGACTTGTCAGAATTGTCAAGAAAACCGTTGTTTTTCATAAAGAAAAAGCCGTTTTTTTGGTTACTTTAATAAAATTAACAAAAAGTTAACAATTGTCTTGCTTTTAAAATAGTGATATGCTAATATAATCTTGTATTAATATAAACGGGTAACTATGCCCATTTTAGTAATCGAAAACGATTTTTAGAAAGGAAAATCAAGATGAGAAAGACAAAAATCAGTAAAAGATGGCTGTCTGTGATTATGGCATTATTGATGGTTGTTACATCAATTCCGCTTGTTGCATTGCCCATAACCTCAGAAGCAGCTGTCACATGGACGCCGATAGCGTCGTCTGACTTCACTAAAGCGGCACTTCAGACAAGCGGCGGCTCATTGGGATATGTTCCGACCTACAATGGCGGAAAAACAATCTCATGGTCCTCAGCCGTTTATACCGGAACAGGCTATGCGTATAAGGATTCAAACGCATACGGCATTCCGGACGGCTATATGTATATGAACGGATATGAAGGCGGAAACGATGTTTTCCCGATTCCGAAAGGCTCAAGCTCACTTAAAATTGATTTCGGTTTCCGTTTCAACTCCACTTATTCGGTTGACGTTACCGGAAACGAGCCTTACTCATTCTTCAGAATCAATTTTACCGGTTCTTTTTATGAGGACACCAACACCGAAGCATACGGCAACTGTGTATTTGTTCAGGGCTGCAACGGTCGTGCATTTTCTTATGACAAGGAAATTGCATCTGCTTCCTCTTCAAGAAGAGTTTATCCGTCAAGTGATAATCTTTCAGCAGGCGTAAACTATCATTATATTCTTGAATACGTTGAGAATGATTACATGCGTGCTTATATTACCGACGATAACGGAACCGTCGTTCAGGAGCAGTTCTTCACCCGTGACAGTGACTTGCTTAACGAGTTCTACAAGGGTATGAACAACTGGAACGGCCCTACCGGTATTAAATTCGGTGATTACAAGCAGACCGCATACCTTAAAGGCCTTGAATACAGAAACATCACTTTCTATTCAGGTTCAACTGTTGATAATGCTTCATCAAACCCGAGTGCGCCTAACAACAGCAACGACAAGTTCCTGATGGCTTACTTTACAGGTAACTATAACCTTGATAACGAGTCACTGCGTTATGCAGTTTCAACGGACGGTATTAATTACCACACGCTTAATAAGGGTATGCCCGTTACAACAGTTAACCATAATTCAAGCGGCGAAACCTTGACCGTTTATCCTACAGGCACGGCTACGGGCGCATATTCAACAGGTCATATCCGTGACCCGTT
>CADBUK010000080.1 GCA_902797915.1 Oscillospiraceae bacterium | reverse complement strand
CCGAAGCGGCAAAGGATTTAAGAACATCCTCTGACAAATCAATTGTAGGAATAACCTCATTGTTAAGGCAGAGGTTAATAAAGTTGCTGAAAAGCTCATCGTGCAGCATATCGCGCACAATATCAAAGCCTGCATAATAGCCAGCAAGAACAGATACGGTGTGAGCGCCGTTAAGAATTCTGACCTTGCGTTCCCTGTACGCCGCAACGTCGTCACTCCAGACAATATTATCAAAAATCCTGTGAAGCGGAAAAATCTGTTTAGCCTCATCCTCCCTGCCGTCTGCCGAAATAATCCAGGAATAATACGGCTCACAGGCAACCATCAGCTTATCTTCATAGCCGAGCCTCGATGATAATTCATCATAATTTTTAGCGGGAAAGCCTGTAACAATGCGGTCAACAAGGGTGGTGCAGAAAATACAGGTGTTGTTAACGTAATTTTTAAAGCCGTCCCCGAGATTCCAGAGCTCCGCATAATCAAGAACGCACTTTTTAAGCACTGCTCCGTTATCCTCAATAAGCTCAACGGGCAAAATAAGAATTCCGCCGTCAGCGCCAAGAGCATTATATCGTTCATACAAAAGCGCCGTAAGCTTGCCAGGATAGGTTACGTTCGGAACGGATGAAAACTCGTCGCCCGAATTAAACTCAATACCCGCCTCGGTTGTATTTGAAATAATAATCTGCAAGTCAGCAGATTTTGCTATATCCTTAATTTTATCAAATTCATCGGAGGAGCTGAGAAAATCTGAAACGGAGGTTATTGTTTTAATATCGTCAACAACCTCGCCGTTTTGCCTGCCGCGAAGAATGACGTTATACCTGAAATTCTGATTGAAAAAATCGGCTCTTGGAGCGCCTGCCTTGGGCTTGATTACAACAATGCTTGAATTAATAAGCTTCTGCTCATTAGCACACTGAATAAAGTAATCGGCAAAAGCGCGTAAAAAATTGCCCTCACCGAACTGCATTATCTTTTTAGGCAAGGATGAAAAATCCTGAACGTCCAAATCTGTAATCTTCATATAAAAACAACACCCCCCTGAATTTTATTTAATTATAATACAATTATTAATAATTGCAATAGAAAGCAGAAAAAAAGCTCCCGAATAATGTCGGGAGCTTTGTATTTACTTGTACATTGGACTAACCTCTCAATAATTATTTAATCAGGATATTGAAGTTCCTACGCATAGGAATCACCTCGTATTAAAATAATTATATTCGTATCAATTTCTTAGCCCATTGGAGTTTACCTCTCTAAAGTATTTGTCACAATATTATATTTTGAAGTTTACCTTCAAGCCCATGCAGGCGGAGCCGATTATATGTAAAATTAAATTTTAAGTGAACGCCTGTGATATTCTTTGTATGGGCCCCTGCGATAACTTTTTTAAATCACTTCATAAAGCATGTGCCTGTAATTATTTAACATAATTCTAACGACACCAAATATCCGTTATTCTACCCGAATATCTTGCAGGCGTTTGTCTGAACAGGTTCTAATACTACCATGGGACAAATGCCTCCTTATTTTATTTTATGAACTTAATTAAAGTTTATTTGGGTTATCTACTTTTATCTTTAATAACCTCTCTTAAGTTCAACTTCATAATAGCACATCTTTTGGCAATTGTCAATAGTTTTTTTCAACATTTATAATATTTTTTGTAAGTTTTAACCAAGTTAAACGCAAAACTTAACAACATTAATATAATATATAAATTATAATAAAGGCAAAATATAACTATTGACGAAATCAACGGATAATATTATAATATTTTTACACAGGAGGTAAAAAATTATGAGTAACGAGGAAGAATACTACGAGCCGGATATTATTTCCGTAACTGATGACGACGGCAACGAAATTCAGTTTGAGCTGCTTGAAAGATATGAAACCGACGACGCTGTTTATGTTGCAATAACCCAGTACCGTGACGACGCCGAGGAAATCGTTGAGGCTGATTTTGAGGTGCTTATTCTTAAAGTTATTGAAGACGGCGAAAATGAATATCTTCAGGAAATTGAAGACGAAATGGAATACGAACAGGTTTCCGATATACTTATGGGTATGGTAGAGGAAAAGTATGAGGTTGAATACTTTGACCCTAACGAAGAGTAATTTAACCCCATAACATTGTTAACGGTCTGTGCATCTCGACAACCGAGAGCTTAAATAACCCGAACAAGAATATTTAAGGGATTCATACTCGCACTATGGGTATGCAGACCTCCCGCCTCGGCGGACGTTGGGAGCACAAAGTTTTGCGGTTGAAACCCACCTGCGTGAGAAGCAGGTTATCTTCAGCCTCGGCGGATGCGCGGATTGTATATAAAAACAACGGCTATGCGTTTGCATAGCCGTTTTACTATTTATTCATCTTTTATAAGAAGCGAATAATCCCTTATATTAATGAAGCCGTCGCCGTTTTTATCAAGCGTTAAGCCTAAAACATCATCCGCGTTTTTACAATGCATTAATTCGCCGAGCTCCACTTCCCTGCTTAACGAACAGTAATCGCAGGAGATAAGGAATTTTGACTTGCCGTCAACTCTTGCACAATGCAGAGAATGCCCGTAAGCCTTCAGCCTTTCATTACTGTCCGAGTCAATAACAAACGCAGTATCGCCGTTTGAGTACTTAGCAGTGATACTGCCATCCTCAGTACAGGTGGGATAAACCGTTGTTTCGGTAAACCTGTTTCCGTTAACGTCAAAAGCGCCAGGCCCTTCATAGCTCGGGATAACCGTATTAAGCTCATCGCCGTTAAACGTAATTTCATCAATACAGGTTTCCCTGTGATGACCGACGCAGCCGCTCTGCGCAATAGGCGTGTAAAACCTGTGGTATGCAATAAAGCAGCGGTCGCAGTCAGGAAGGTAAATAACCGACTGATGCGCAGTAGCAAGAATACCCGTTGACAAATCCTTTTGCAAAAGAATACCCTTATTAGTTACCGTTCCCGTTAAGGAAGAAGCTACGCCGTAGCGAACATGGTAATTCTCGCTGCCCGTATCGTCACAGCTCCAGGTAAAATAATATGTGTTATTACGTTTAAAGACAGCAACGCTTTCCCTGAAGCCTTCAAGATTTTCAATCTTTGTAAGCGTATTTGTGTTAACGCTGAGCATATCGCTACTGAGTTTTGCTAATGCGGCGTTTCCGTTACCGAACAGAATATACGACGAGCCGTCAGTATCAGTAAACACGGCGGGGTCTATAACCTGACCGCTGAAGCCGATATTTGCATTACTGAGCATTTTCGGATATAAAATCGGAGATGTGCTTACATTATAAGGACCCTCGGGAGAATTAGCCCAGGCAACGCCGATAGCCATTCCCTCTCCGTAAACGTTTTCATATTCGGAAAGAATTCTGCCGCAATAATAGAAATAATATCTGCCGTTCTTTTCCTCAACAGCAGGCGCCCAGGCGTTACCGCCCGACCAAAGCGAAGCGGCTGTTTGAATTCCTTTAGCGTTGACTGACGGATTTTTATCGGCAACGTCGAGGATAACGCCCTCATCAGTCCAGTTAACCAAATCGGGAGAGGAAAAGGCGTGGAACTGTGTTCCGCCCCATCCTGCAACGCCGTCCGTAGTCGGATAAATCCAGAACTTATCTCCGAAAACGTCAATATCAGGGTCTGCATACTGACCGGGTAAAATCGGGTTTGCGGCAATTTGCGCGGCTTTAATTGTATATGTTTCGTTTAAGCCGCCGCAGACAATATTCAACTGCTTATCAGCGGTTAAATCAAGATAGCAATCGGGTTGGGTTTCCCTGCCGTCAATATATATTTTACAGTCGTCGTTAACTATGTGAATTTTAACGGGCGTATGAGTAACGTTTTCTCTTTTCTGAACTACAGATGTGATTTCGCCCGTGGCTCTGTTAAGTTCACTTTTAACCGCTGTATGATTATCGGTACCTGACAGCGACTCAAAATCGCTTTCCACGGTTCCGACAGTTACGCCAAGAAGAAGCGGCAGATTATTAAGCGCCCTGCTTCTGATACTGTTTTCATTCAACACGCTGTCATAAACCTCAATATTATCAAAATAGCCTTTAAAATAGCTGTCTCCGTCATAGAGGGATTTACCTATATACCCAAGCAAATTACTGCCCAAATCCGAAACCGTTACGCCCGTGCTTTGATTTTCCGCAGCGAGAACGCCGTTTACATAAAGCTTTTCCGTTGTTCCGTCAAAAACAACCGCAATATGCATCCACGCGTTGCTGTAATCAAGATTTGCATTTACCTCACGCTCATTATAATACTGATTCTGCGTGATGGCGTTACGCACCTCAGTTCCCCTGATTCTCAGGAAGCTGTACCTTGTGTTATCCAGCCCGAATGCAAAGGTAAAGAAATTGCCGCTGCTACCGTCAGGCTTAACGTCCAGCAAAACCGTCATTGTGTCCTTACCGTCAAAGAAGCCTGTGGGCATTTGAGCATAAGTGCAGTCCGTACCGTCAAGATATAGAGCATTACTGCTTTTATCGCCGTCATAAACAACTGCCGCACTGCCGTAATAATCGGGAGCATAATTACATCCGCTTTCAAACGAATACCAAAGTGACGGAAGCTCTGCAGTATGCTCATCAGCAATATTCTTTATTTCCTGTGCGACTAAAACTCTATCATAAACTTCAAAATTGTCAAAGGAGCCGCTAAAATACGCGTCGTCATAAAACGATTTGCCCAAATAGGAAATAAGATTTGTTCCCATATCGGAAACGGAAACGGTTGTGTTCGTATTCTCTGCGGCAAGGGTGCCGTTTACATACAGTAAATGATGAGTACCGTTGAAAACTATTGCGATATGCTGCCAGTTTTTTTCAGTGCTTTCGGCATCATATTTTGTTTCCTTTTCCTCTCCCCAGGAATTAACGGTAATTGCGTTTCTTACTTCGTTATTCCTTATTCTGAAGAAATCGTAAACCTGATTATTCTGACCGAAAGCAAACGCAAAATGATTCCACGCATTAGAGTTGACAAGAATGTCAAAGCTGACAGTCATAACGTCCCTGCCGTCAAAAAAGCCCTGAGGAATTTGAGCATAAGTGCCGTCCGTTCCGTCAAGACACAGCACCTTGCCTCCCTTTGCGGAGCTGTATACGCACTGTGCGTTGCCGAAAAGCGTTGGGCAATCCGTACAGTCATCCTCAAAGGTATAGCTTAAAACAGGTGCAGTTGTGCCCTGAACGCTAATTACGCCGAACGCAACAGATAATATCAGAATTAACGTTAATAACACGGCAATAAGCCGTTTAGATTTATTTTTCATATAATCACAGTCTGAAAAAGGTCGGCAAACGCCGACCTTATTGTAAAGTCAAATTATTCGCCTTTCATTTCAACAAGCTGAGCCGTGCCCTTGAAAGCCTCCATTGAAAGAGCAATTGAATCAAAGATTGCCTTTTCAATATCGTCGGGCGTGCAGCCGAGCTCTTTGCAGTCGTCAGTAGGAATGAATAAATTCATATCCATAATATCGGCAAGACCAACGGGGTCAATACCTGACTGAATGCCTCTGTTAGCGTAATCCTTTCTCATTTTAAGACCGAACGCCTTAAACATCCAGGTAGGAACGCCGACAATCTTTCTGTCCGGAATACCGTCCATAGCTCTGTAAACAATCTTGAGGAACTGTTCCCAAGTGTAGTTATAGCAGGAAATACCGTAAGCGCGGAACTTACCCTCGCCCTTTTCGGCAGCAGCGTAAGCATGCTCAGCAGCACCTACCATAGCCTCGCCAACCTGACGAACGGTAAGCATTGCGGTACCGCCCTTTGAGTACATTGTAACAGGCATATTTTCAAAGCGCTGAAGCTGTTCAATAAGAATAACCCAAACAGGCTTTCTGCCGGGCTGAGTGCCGAAGATGTAAGGCAATTCAAGAACTGCAACCTGGAAATTAGCGTCAGAATACTTTTCGCAAACGTTTTCCTGGTCAATTCTGCTCTTGATATAAGGATGCTTTTCGGTAAGTCTCATTTCAGGACGGTCTTTAGCAAGCCATGCGAAATAAGAACCGCAAACAACTGCGCCCTTCATACCTGCCTTCTTTGCAAGAGGAAGGTATCTTTCAAGCGGAGCAATGTTATACTTATAATAAGCATCATATACCGGTGCAGGAAATTCAACACGCTCGTCAACGCCCGTTGCAAAAACGAACATATCGTAGCCCTTCATCATCTCTACCATTTCGTCATCAGTAAGCTTATTAGCGTCCTGGAAAACGATTTCCATTTCAGGAGGCAAAGGAGCGCCCTGAGGAAGCGGAGGAAGAGAAAGAGTTTTAACTTCATTTCCGCGGTCAACAAAAATCTGAGCAGCAGCAGAACCGAGAAGGCCTGTGCCGCCAATCATAAGTACTTTCATATATGTACCCCTCCCGTACAAAATATTACAGAATAATTATAACATTATCAAATTAATCCGTCAATATAATATTTCAAATAATAAAGGAGAGCCAAGGGGCACCCTGCGGAAATATGGTCAGCCAAAAAAATGGCGCATTTTCCGCAATTACTGCGTTAAAAATCGGGTTAAGGCGTCAGCCT
>CADBUK010000079.1 GCA_902797915.1 Oscillospiraceae bacterium | reverse complement strand
ACGTGCGGGGGTTGATAAATTTTTCAGACTTTCGCAGGCGGATATAAAAAGCTTTAATCCCACAACGGAAAGGGGAACGCTTGTAACCAATCCGCCTTACGGTGAGCGTATGCTTGATATAAAAGAAGCAGAACGACTTTATAAAATTATGGGCGAACGCTTTGTTGCCCGAAAAGGCTGGAGTTACGGCATTATTTCTCCCGATGAGGAGTTTGAAAAATGCTTTGGCAGAAAGGCAGATAAGCGCCGAAAGCTTTATAACGGTATGATTAAATGCCAATATTATATGTATTTTAAATAACGAAAAGAAAAGGACGCAGAGCTTACTTCAGGCTTTGCGTCCTTATTTTTATTCGTTTGGCTTCATTGCGTTATAGGAGGTTAAAACGGCCTCATCGCTTATGTTGCATTCAAGCTCCCAGATAGGCACCTTTTTAAAGATTTCGTCAAGCACATCAAAAAGGTTTTCCATTGCTTCGGCGCCAAGCCGTCTTACAGTCTGGGAAAAAATGTTGTATATCGCCTTTGACGTATCCGCTCTTTTTATGTGGTTTTCTTCGCTTCTTTCAACAAAGCAAATTCCCGCCAGCGGTACAATTTCGGGCGTGGAGTAGTCATATTTTCCGCTCCAGGGCGTTCCGCAGGCGTAAACCCTGCCGTCAATAATTCTGATTGCGGGCTTGTCGTCGTTAAGTATATGCGCGCGTTCGCCAAAATGCTTCAGCCAAAGCTGCGTGTGGGTTGATTTTCCCACGCCGCTGTCCGCCGAAAAAGCGTAAGCCCAGCCGTCAACAACAACACAGGAGGAGTGAAGCAGAATACCCTTGTACTTAATAAGCTGCGTGTAAAAATCGGAGCCCGTCAGCATATATTCCCAGTCGCCCTGATTAAGCTCGGGGTGCTCCGCCATTGCCGTCTCAACCCTTTCGGGCGTTACGTCAACGGTAATGTCAATATTCGTTTCGTTCTGGTTTTCGGCGTAGTAGGGAAGCGCCTGCTTTCCCGTTCTGCCGCCTGTGTTTTTTATATCGACTTTAAGCCCCGCAATATCACAAATTGCCATAATTAACCTCAAATCTTTTAAACTCTCTGTTAGTATAATTTATTTTTTCAATATAGTCAAGCAAAGTAAATATCAAAAAATTTGGTATAAACTGTTGACAAAAAAATGCCTTTGATGTATTATAAAAACAAATGTTCGATAAGTTAAAAAACGGCATTTTGCTGAAAGGGGGCGTTATTACGGAAAGGGCTGTTCTTCATGTTGACTGCAACAAGTTTTATGCTTCGGTAGAATGTCTGCATAACCCCGAAATCCGCAATAAGCCCGTTGCCGTTGCGGGTAAAAGGGAGGACAGGCACGGCATTATACTTACTAAAAATGAAATTGCAACCGCCTGCGGCGTAAAAACTGCTGAGCCGATTTGGAAAGCGCTGCAAAAGTGTCCCGACTTGGTTTTGGTAGAGCCGCATTTTCCGCTTTACGTACGTTTTTCAAAAATGGCGCGGGAAATTTATAAGGATTATTCCGAGTATATTGAGCCGTTCGGGCTTGATGAAAACTGGATTGATGTAACTGGCAGCAAAAAAAGCGCCGAGGAAATTGCTTACGAAATAAAGGAAAGGGTAAAGTTTGAACTTGGTATAACCGTAAGCGTCGGCGTTTCGTGGAACAAGATATTTGCAAAGTTCGGCTCGGACTATAAAAAGCCCGACGCCGTAACGGTTATTAACCGTGAAAATTATAAACGCATTGTGTGGGAAAGCCCGTGTAGCGATTTGCTGTTTGTGGGTCCTGCCACAACAAGAAAGCTTAACGGCTACGGCATATACACCGTCGGCGATTTGGCTGCGGCGGACAAAGGCTTTTTACAGTCGGTTTTCGGCAAGAACGGCTGCGTTCTTAGTGATTTTGCCAACGGGCTTGACTGCTCGCCCGTTTCTCACGTTGACGATGAGCAGGCGATTAAAAGCGTCGGCAATTCAACTACAACCCCAAGGGATTTGAAGAATAACGACGACGTAAAAACCGTTATTACCGTGCTTGCCGAAAGCGTTGCAAGGCGGCTCAGGGAACAGGGAGTTAAGGGTAAAACCGTAATGATAAATGTGCGGGACTGCCATTTGCAAAGCTTTACCCGTCAGGCTCAGATGAAAACGCACACGGACGTTTCCACGGAAATAATTTCGGCGGCAATGGCGCTGTTTGTAAACAACTACAACTGGGCAAATCCCGTTCGCAGTATCGGTGTTTCCGTCAGCGATTTCGGCGAGGATTTTATGCAGTTCGATTTCGGCAAAACCGT
>CADBUK010000078.1 GCA_902797915.1 Oscillospiraceae bacterium | reverse complement strand
GAATAATTATATCGTACTTATTGCCTCTGCGGATTTCGCGCTGAACAAATTTTATACAGTCGTCAACAATCCAGCGTACATTAGCGTCTGCAACGCCGCTTGAGGCTGCGTTTTCCTTAGCCCACTGGGTCATACCCTTTGAGGCGTCAACGTGAACAACGGACGCGCCCTCTTTTAAGCAGGCAACGGTTGCGCCGCCCGTATAAGCAAAGAGGTTAAGCACCTTAACGTCATCCCTGCCGCTGTTTTTTATTACGCTTCTTGTTAAATCCCAGTTAACAGCCTGCTCCGGAAAGATGCCCGTGTGCTTAAAACCCATTGTTTTAACATTAAACGTCAAATCCTTATAGCTTATCTGCCAGGCGTCAGGTATGTGAGAAAACACCTGCCACTCGCCGCCGCCCTTATTTGAGCGCTGATAGCGGGCATTCGGAGAAAACCATTTTGGATTTTTCTTTTCACTTTTCCAGATAACCTGCGGGTCGGGTCGAACAAGTATCTGATTGCCCCAGCGCTCAAGCTTTTCGCCTGCGGAACAATCCAGAAGCTCATAATCCTGCCAATCTTTTGTATATCTCATCAGCTAAGTCTTTCTCTAACAACGTCGGCAATCTGATTTCCGAGTTCTGTAATTTTATCAATATCCTTGCCCTCAAGCATTACACGCACAAGCGGCTCCGTGCCTGATACGCGGACAAGCACTCTGCCGTCCCCGTGAAGCTCCATTTCCGCTTCCTGTACGGCTGAGATAATATATTCGTCATTATTATATTTCTTCTTACCCTCGGGCGTAACCTCAACGTTGATGAGAACCTGCGGATAAACAGTCATTACCTTTGCAAGCTCGCCGAGTTTTGAGCCGCTTTTAACAACGGTTTCAATAAGCTTAACGCCTGAAAGCTCGCCGTCGCCCGTGGTAGCATAATCAAGGAATATAACGTGGCCGCTCTGCTCGCCGCCGATGTTATAGCCTTTTTTGAGCATACGCTCAAGAACGTATCTGTCGCCGACAGCGGTCTTTGCGCAATTAATACCGTTATCCTCGCAGAACTTAAAGAAGCCCATATTGCTCATAACCGTAACAACTGCAGTGTTCTGAGCAAGCTTGCCCTCCTGCTTCATCTGAGTTGCGCAGATTGCAATAACCTTGTCGCCGTCAACAAGCTCGCCGTTTTCGTCAACAGCAAGCATACGGTCGGCGTCGCCGTCAAAAGCAAGACCCAAATCAAGCTTATTAGCCTTAACAAACGCCATTAACTCCTCGGGATGAGTTGAGCCGCATTTGTGGTTAATGTTAACGCCGTCAGGAGTATCGGAAAGCATATGGCATTTTGCACCAAGACGTGTAAAGATTTCCTTTGCGCAAACGGAAGCAGAGCCGTTAGCAGTGTCAAGCGCGATATTCAAGCCGTCAAAACGCACGTCAGAAACCGAAACAACGTGATTAATATAATCCTCAACCGCCGTTTTACAGTAAGCTCTCTTTCCTACCTCGCCGCCGATTTTAAGCTCAACAGGCTCAGCCGAATCAAGAATTATTGCTTCAATTTCCTCCTCAACGGCGTCGGGAAGCTTATAACCCGTTGACTGAAAAATCTTAATGCCGTTGTACTCACAGGGATTGTGAGAAGCGGAAATCATTACGCCCGCCGCACAGTTATACTTGCCTACAAGATATGCAATCGCGGGGGTAGGAACAACGCCAACCGAAAGAACGTTAACGCCAACCGAGCAGAAGCCCGCAGTAAGCGCAGCTTCAAGCATATCGCCTGAAGCGCGGGTGTCCTTACCTATCATAACGGTCGGCTTTTCAGCGCCGTCCTGTGCATTTTTGATTAATATTTCAGCGGCTGCCATACCGATTTGCATTGCAAGCTCATTAGTCAAATCCTTATTTGCAATGCCTCTGACGCCGTCTGTTCCGAATAATCTGCCCATAATCTGTCTCCTTTACAGCAAAGACTGCTGCCCTTCAATTTCTATACCGAGGTGTTTGTACGCAGGTGGGGAAACCACCCTTCCCCTCGGCGTTCTGCCAAGAAAGCCTATCTGCATAAGATAAGGCTCGTAAACGTCCTCAATGGTAACGGCTTCCTCGCCGATTGCGGCTGCAATGGTTTCCAGCCCGACAGGACCGCCGTTATAATTTTTTATCATCGTTGTAAGCAGACGCCTGTCAATAGCGTCAAGCCCGAGCTCATCAATCTCCATATATGCAAGTGCGCTTGAAGCGGCTTCCTCTGTAATTACGCCGTCAAACTTAACCTCCGCAAAATCGCGACTTCTTTTAAGAAGTCTGTTAGCAATACGCGGAGTACCCCTTGAACGTGAAGCAATCTGCGCCGCGCCCTTTTCGTCAATATCAATACCAAGAATACCCGCACTGCGCTTAACGATAGAGGCAAGCTCATTCTTGGTATAAAGCTCAAGGCGAAGGATTACGCCGAAGCGGTCACGCAGAGGCGCTGAAAGCTGACCCGCCCTTGTGGTTGCGCCGACAAGCGTAAAGTTCGGCAAATCAAGCCTGATTGAGCGTGCCGACGGACCCTTGCCGATAATTATATCAAGCGCCCTGTCCTCCATAGCGGGATACAAAACTTCTTCTACACTGCGGTTAAGACGATGAATTTCATCAATAAAGAGTACGTCGCCCTCCTGCAAATTAGTCAAAAGCGCCGCCAAATCGCCCTGCTTTTCAATTGCAGGTCCGCTTGTAATACGGATATTTACGCCCATTTCGTTGGCAATAATGCCCGCGAGTGTTGTTTTACCAAGACCGGGAGGTCCGTAAAGCAACACATGGTCAAGCGCTTCGCCCCTGCCCTTTGCGGCTTTGATATATATTTCAAGGTTTTCCTTAGCCTTTTCCTGTCCGATATAATCCGAAAGTTGCTTTGGGCGCAGACTGTTTTCAATATCGTTATCAGCCTCGGTAAACTCTGTTGAAACTATTCTGTTTTCAAAATCCATTTCGTTCATAAGCTATTCCTTTATAAATTCCTTGAAAGCTGTTTTAAGCCGAGCCTTATCATTTCATCTGCCGAGAGGGATTTATCCATCTGCCCCACGGCAACGGCGGCGTCGCTCTGGCTAAAGCCGAGGGCTACAAGCGCCGCAACTGCCTCCGCGGCGTCGCTTTCCTCAACAATTGAAGAAGCGGAAGCAACAGAAGAAGAAGAGTCCCCGAGTGAAATGCCCGCCATTTTATCTTTAAGCTCAAGAACAATGCGCTCAGCGGTTTTTTTGCCGATTCCGTTTGCACGGGTTATCGCCTTTACATCAGCCGAAGCGATTGCAATTGCAAGCTTATCCGTTGAAAGCTCTGAAAGAACGGCAATTGCCGCCTTCGGACCGACACCTGAAACCGTAATAAGCATTTTAAACGCTTCCATCTCCGCCATATCTGCAAAGCCATATAAGTCAAGCGCGTCTTCCTTAACGGAAAGATATGTGAAAACATTAACCTTGCTTCCGACCTTGCCTATGCTTTTGAGCGTATTTAACGACGCAAAGCACTTGAAGCCTATTCCGCCGCACTCAACAACAATATACTGTGCGTCAGCGTAAGTTATTTCGCCTTTTATGTTATTAATCATAAATTTACCTCATAACTATTTTCTGTACAAATTCATAAGGCTTGAGCCGCTGCTGTGCCCGTGGCAGATAGCCATTGCAAGCGCGTCCGCCGTATCGTCGGGCTTTGGGATTTTTTCAAGACCGAGGATTACCCTCGTCATTTCCTGAACCTGTTTTTTTACAGCCCTGCCGTAACCTGTAACGGACTGCTTTACCTGAAGCGGCGTATATTCGCAAACAGGAATATTGTGCATTTGCGCCGAAAGCGTGATTACGCCCCTTGCCTGAGCAACGTCAATAACTGTTTTTTGGTTATTATTGAAAAACAGCTTTTCCATACTCATAACCTCGGGATGATAAGTATCAAAAAGCTGATTCATTCCGACATATATTTCCTGAAGCCTGATGGCAAAATCCGTGTGCGCATCGGTTGTAATAGCACCGTAATCGATAACGCGGAACTTATTTGCCTTGTATTCAAGAACGCCCCAGCCGATAATGGCGTAACCGGGGTCAATACCTAAAATTATCATATATACATACTGCTCCATAATAATTTTAATAATTATAGCACACAAAAAACTAATAATCAACTATTGATTTAAAATAATATATAAAGGAACAAAAATATGAACAGCGTAAAACGGCGGCAAAACAAAACTGATGAAATAATAAAAACCGTGTGCGACGGTAAAATAATTACAGGAGTAAAAGGGCTGACTTTTCACAGCAAGACGCTTGCAACAGCCTACGCCGAAACGCCTGCAACTATTGATGTTTTTACGGCGTACAACGCATTAAACAACGCGATTAAAAGAGTAAAATGCGACTGCAACATTGACCTGTTTTTAAGCCCTGCTCCCGCTGAAGCAGAAAAAATAACCGACAACTACGAGGAAGCGGCAAAGGTCATAATTAAAGCGATTAATGAAGATTTTTCCGTAAAAAATTTCAGGGCAAAGGAAACCGCTGCAGGCATAACTTTTGAATTTGAATTATATATTCCCGACGGCTATAAAAAAAGCAATGCCGAGCTTTTAAAGGAACTGAACAAGCAGTTCAAAAAGCTCAGCATCAGCTTAACAATCTGCGCAACGATTATCAGATATTCTGCGCAAAAATCTGATTAAAATCGTATTCTATTCCCCCTGATTTAAAGCCGGGAAAACTGTCTAAATCAAGGTTATGTATTGAATCAAAAATACTTTGCTCAACGTCGGGATATTCGGCTTTCAGGCGTTTAACAAGCAGCTTTGCCTCAAGGCGTTTGGACGAGCTGTTTTCCTCATCCTCCTGCGAAAGCTGCTCTGTAAAACGGCAGGCACAGCGAATGAATTCAAGCCCGTTAAAATCGCGCCAGCTGATAATATCCTCCTCCCTGACGCAGTAAAGCGGACGAATAAGCTCCATTCCCTCAAAATTTGTTGAGTGGATTTTCGGCATCATTCCCTGAAGCTGCGAGCCGTAAAACATACCTATAAGCGTAGTTTCAATGACATCGCTGAAATGGTGACCGAGAGCAATTTTATTACACCCGAGCTCCTTCGCCTTTGCGTAAAGATTGCCCCTTCTCATACGGGCGCAAAGGTAGCAGGGATTGCCGCTGACGCTTGATGTAACGTCAAAAATATCGCTTTCAAAAATCTGCGCTGGAATTTCAAGAAGCGCGCAGTTTTTCTCAATCTGACGCCTGTTTAGTTCGTTATAACCGGGATCTATAACAAGATAAATCGGCTCAAAATCAATGCTCCCCTGCCTGTGCAGAATACGGACAAGCATAGCAAGCAACATTGAGTCCTTACCGCCTGAAATACAAATGGCAATTCTGTCCCCGTTTTCTATAAGATTATAGCGCTCA
Organism: Oscillospiraceae bacterium; assembly: GCA_902797915.1. Lineage (GTDB taxonomy): Bacteria > Bacillota > Clostridia > Oscillospirales > Acutalibacteraceae > Eubacterium_R. The sequence goes on along the minus strand of CADBUK010000078.1, from coordinate 2,907 downwards.
ACAGCCTCGTTAAACCTTAACAGAATTGACTCGTTAAACTCAGTAAATATGCTGTTTTCAACATTCTCGCAAAAAGACATATCAGCAATCCTTTAATAAATCGGAAATAACCTCACGCGCAAGCAATAAGCCCGCTACGCTCGGCACAAACGCAGTACTGGCGGGAATTTGGCGGCGCACGGTAACCTCCTCACTTTTAGCGGGTGTTAGCGCCTCCTCCCTTGAATAAACGCATTTGAAGCCGCTTAAACCTCTTTTTCTGCACTCTGTACGCATAACCTTTGCAAGAGGACAGACCGAGGTTTCGTAAATATCGGCAACCGCAAGCATTTCGGGATTGAGCTTATTACCCGCGCCCATTGAGCTTATAAACGGAGAACCGCTGTTTTGCGTTAGCTGTGCAAGCAAAAGCTTTCCCGCAACGGTGTCAATAGCGTCAACGACATAATCATACGCCGAAAAATCAAAAAGCCGTGCTGTTTTCTCATTAAAGAAAACGGGGTGTGTAACGACCTTGATTTTTGGGTTTATTGCTGCAATTCTCTCTTTAGCGGCCTCGGTTTTATTCTGACCGACGGTGTTTAAATCGGCAACAATCTGGCGGTTAACATTTGTAATGCTTACGCAGTCGTTATCAACCAAATCAATTACCCCGACGCCTGCTCTTGCAAGGGCTTCGGCTGCATAGCCGCCTACTCCGCCGACTCCGAACACTGCAACTCTACATTCGGAAAGACGTTTGTTATTTTCTGAACTCAAACTACTCATAATTATTCCTGAAAATTTGTTTTTTATATTATAACACAATTGAGCTTTAACGCAAGAAAAAGGAGCAAAAAACAACATTCAATATTTGCATATACACATTTTGTATAAATTTTGCATAAACTTTATTAAAAGGTGTTGATTTAAAATTTTAAGGTATTATAATAATTCTTGGCAATACAAAAGGAAAGGCTGTGACGAATTATATGGCTAAAGTTAAAAAGAATTTTTTAGATTATCTTAAAACAACTGTATTTATTCTGCTCGGCAACGCACTGCTTGCCTTTTTGGTTGCGGCTTTTATTATTCCGCACGGAATAATTATGGGCGGTACAACGGGTATTGCAATCGTTATAAACAGATTTTTCCCGATTGACACAGCCGTTGTAGTTTTCATTTTAAACTTTGCGCTGCTTATTCTCGGCTTATTCGTGCTTGGTAAAAAGTTTTTTATGACTACAATAGCAAGCACCCTGCTCTACCCTATGTTTTTAGGCATATTTCAGCGAATTCCCGGCATTGATACTTTAACTGACGACACGCTGCTTGCTGCGCTTTTTGCAGGGGTATTAATGGGAATGTCGCTCGGACTTGTAATGAGAGTCGGCTCATCCACAGGCGGAATGGACATTGCAAATCTTGTGATGCACAAGATTTTTCACAAGCCCGTAGCGGTTTTCGTTTACATTACGGATATTATAGTTGTAGGCGGACAGGCGCTGATTTCAAAGCCGAACCAGATTTTGCTCGGAATAGTAGTTCTCGTGCTTGAATCGCTTATGCTTGACCAGGTAATGATTTTCGGCAAATCGCAAATTCAGGTGTATATTATTTCCGATAAATTTGAGGAAATAAGAATTAAACTGCTTACTCAGCTGCAGGCAGGAGTAACGCTGCAATATATTGAAACGGGCGCAATGCACAAGGAGCAAAAGGCGGTGCTTTGCATTATTCCGCCCCGAAAGCTTTACAGAGCGACGGAGCTTGTTCACGAAATCGACCCCGACGCATTCATCAGCATAACTAAAATCAAAGAGGTGCGCGGCCACGGCTTTACCGAGGAGCGCAGAAATATTGATATTCCCGTATAAATAAGTTATTTGCAAAGCGTTTTCATCATAATATTTAAACGGTGATGAAAATGTTTTCAGCAATACTTTCGTTTTTAAGTGCAAATCTTCTGTACTTTATTCTGCACATCAACAATACTTCAAGCTTTCCGAAGCCGCTCACGCCCAAGGAAGAAGCGGGAGCGCTTGAAAAGATGATTCAGGGAGACAAGGACGCAAGGGCGCTTTTAATTGAACGAAATCTGAGGCTTGTAAGCCACATTGTCAAAAAATACTACTCACGGACAAACGACACTGACGACCTTATTTCAATAGGCACAATCGGTTTGATTAAGGCTATTGACAGCTTTAAGCCCGACAAAAACATCAAGCTTGCAACATACGCAAGCCGATGTATTGAAAACGAAATTCTTATGCATTTCAGGAACCTGAAAAAGAGTGCAAACGATGTATATCTTGGCGACTCGCTTGAAAGCGATAAGGACGGAAACCCACTGACGTTGCAGGATACAATCAGCGACAGCAGGGATTTGGCGGAGGATTTGGAAAACAAAATCCGCTGGGAAAAGGTGTCAAAAATCATAAGCGAGCTTGAGGATGAGCGCGAAAAGGAGATTATAATTCTGCGTTACGGGCTAAACAACAAAAAGCCCCTTACTCAGCGCGAGGTGGCAAAGAGGCTGAACATCAGCAGAAGCTACGTTTCAAGGATTGAAAAAAAGGTGCTTGAGGACATAAGAAACAAAGCGGAATAAAAGAAACAGGCGGACATTAAATCCGCCTGTTATTTTTATCTTTCAAATATATTACCGCCGCTGCAGTCAATTGCAACCGTCAGCGGAAAATCCTCAAACAGAAGCTCTTTAACCGACTCACAGCCCAAATCGTCATAAGCAATTACCTTACAGCTTTTAATACATTTTGAAGCAAGCGCTCCCGCGCCGCCGATTGCGCAGAGATAAACCGCATTATTGCGCACAATTGCGTCGCAAACCGCCTTATTTCTCTCGCCCTTACCTATCATACATACAACGCCCTTATCAAGCAGAAGCGGAGCGAAAACGTCCATTCT
>CADBUK010000077.1 GCA_902797915.1 Oscillospiraceae bacterium | reverse complement strand
TTCGTTCATCTGTTCGTTTCCGATATATTCGCCGTTATAAAACAGCGCGTATGTTGTAATAGGAGTCGGCGCGGACTGAGCCTCTTCCCTGCTTTCAATATGAACCGCCTTGAACGAAATGTTGTTGTCCTTGGCGGTCTGCTCAACCACGGGCACATATTTTGCATTAAACGGGCACTGGCTTGTGTAATAAAGCACATAACCCTTTTCGTCAATATGGGGATGCTTTGCGCAGGATTTGAAGGACGGCTTTTCGTACTTTTCGGAAAAAGGAAGATACCAAAGCTGAATTCCGTTATCAGCCTCATCGCAAACCGTAAAACCCTTGTGCTTCAAAAACTTAGGGTCGGCAAGGAACGACTTTTTCTTGGCAGAGGATAATATGCAAAGCCCTTTTTTGCCCTTTTCCTTGCTGTCCTTAATACACTCTGCAAGCAAATCATTTGAATAGCCGTGCCCCTTAAAAGAGCCAGAAACCCACAGACAGTCAATATACATATAGCCGTCCGCATCAATAGGGTTCCACGCGTTTTCGGCGGGAATATATTCAATAAAGCATTTGCCGCGCTCAGTGCTTTTGAAGAAGACAAGACCCTCGTCAAAACGCTCTGCAAGCCAGGCTTTTTTTGAAGCAACCTGCACATCCCTGTTATTTGAAATGGCGCAGCAAATATGCTCGGCTTCAAGATTATCCTTTGTTACTCTGATATAATTCATAAAATTTCTCCAAACAGAAGCATTTTCCGTTTTATAAATTGACGGCAATACCGTCAGGATTTTATATCGTTCGGGACAGTAAGCAGACTGTCTCGACGTGCACCGTTCGCGGAAACAAATCGACTGCCTTCAGGCGTTTGATTTCATAGCCTTTGTCATAAAGAATTGCGGCGTCGCGCGCGAGGGTTGCGGGGTCACAGGAAACATAAACGATTTTATTTATACCTAAACTGTCAAACACGTCAAAAAGCTCCTTTTGGCAGCCCTTTCGGGGCGGGTCAACGATTGCAATATCGGGCTTAATGCCCATTTCGGTTATCTGCTTAGCGCCCTCAAACGCGTCCGCACAGATAAAGCGGGCGTTCGCAACGCCGTTGAGCGCCGCGTTTTCCCTTGCGTTTTCAACTGCCGAAGGAACAATCTCCACACCGACAAGGCTTTTGCATTTATCGGCAAGGGTTAAGCCGATTGTGCCCGCGCCGCAGAACATATCAAGCACGGTTTCATTCCCCTGCAGATTTGCAAATTCCGCCGCGGTTTGATACAGCCTTTCGCACTGGGCGTGATTGACCTGATAAAAGCTTTCGGGCGATATAACGAACCGCTTGCCGAGAAGCTCATCGGTAATCCTGTCATCGCCCCAGAGCGTTACGGTTTTGCCGCCGAGGATAACATTAGTATTTTCGGTATTTATATTAATAACAACGCTTTTGAGGTTTTCAAAAGCCTGCTGCAATAGCTCAATTAAATATTCCTTATCCGGAACAGCGCTGCCGTTAATAACGGCGCACGCCATAACCTGACCCGTTGCGAACGCCTTGCGGAAATAGATATGGCGCAAAAGCCCTTTGCCTGTTTTTTCGTCATAAGACGTTATATTATTCTTCTTAACCCATTTTGAAAATGCGGCAATACCGTTTTCAAATTCAGCAGGCTGCAAAAGGCAGCTTTCGCACGGAATAACGCGGTGGCTTTTATAAGCGTAAAAGCCTGCGGTTAAATTGCCGTTTTCAACATAAACGGGGTACTGCGCTTTATTGCGGTAACGGTTGATTTCGTCAGCGCCGAGAATTTCCTCCGCCTCAATATCAATATGCCCGATACGCTGCATAGCGTCATTTACGCGGGAAAGCTTATACTCAAGCTCCGCCGCATAGCTGATATGCCTGAACGAACAGCCGCCGCATTTTGAAGCAACGGGGCAATCGGGCTCAACCCTGCAGGGTGCGGGGCTGACGATTTCGGCAAGCTTGCCCACAGCGTAATTTTTGGCGGTTTTGATAATGTGGGCAATAATTTCGTCGCCCGCAGCAGTGCCGCGCACAAAAACCGCCTGACCGTCATATCTGCCAATGCCGCTGCCATCCGACGTCAAAGACTCAATATTAAGTTTGATTTCGTCATTTTTTCTGAGCGCCATAGCCTGATACTACCTCTGTATATAATCAACCACCTTATATAATAGCATATATAATTTAAAATATAAAGAGGAAATTTTGTTTATATAAAGAAAAGCGGGACGCCGAGTCGGCGTCCCCTACATTTATTATTTTTCAATTGTGCGCTGGATGAGCTTAACGATTTCAACAATCGGGATAACGACGATTGCAAGAGCCATTGCGGTAAAGTATTCGGCAATAGAAATCTCTGCAAAATCAAACGCTTTTGCAAGGAACGGAATGTAAATAACAGCCGTTGAAAGAATAAGGCTGAGCACCATTGCGCCCCACAGGAACCAGTTCTGAGTTTTCATCGTGAAGATTGAAGCCCTGCGCGAACGCATATTGAAGGAATGGAAAATCTCTGACATTGAAAGAGTCAGGAACGCCATAGTCATTCCGTTTTGGTGGATAAGCTCCTCGCTGCCCGTTGCCATTTTAGTACCGCAGACATAGGCAAGCAGTGTAACAACCGTTACCATTACGCCCTGCCAAGCAACGTCAACGCCCATACCGTTTGCAAAGATACCGTCCCTGCTGTTACGCGGAGCGCGCTTCATAATATCAGCCTCGCCCGCTTCCATACCGAGCGCAAGCGCCGGGAAGCAGTCTGTAATAAGGTTAATCCACAGAAGATGAACGGGCTCAAGAATTGTAAAGCCGAGGAGAGTTGCAATAAAGATTGTAAGCACCTCTGAAAGATTTGACGAAAGCAGGAACTGAATTGCTTTTCTGATGTTGTCATAAATCTTTCTGCCCTCTTCAACGGCAGAAACGATGGTTGCAAAGTTATCGTCGGCAAGCACCATATCGGCAACGTTCTTTGTTACGTCGGTACCCGTGATACCCATACCTACGCCGATGTCGGCATTTTTGATTGAGGGTGCGTCGTTAACGCCGTCGCCCGTCATAGCGGTAACCATACCCTTATTGCGCCAAGCGTTAACAATTCTTGTTTTATGCTCTGGCTGAACGCGTGCGTAAACGCTGAATTCCTCAATTCTTTCCTCAAGCTCCTCATCGGAAAGCTTGTTGAGCTCTGCGCCCGTAATAGCGCAGGAGTCGTCTTCGGCAATGCCGAGTTCCTTGGCGATTGCAACAGCGGTGTCCTTATGGTCGCCCGTAATCATAATCGGGCGGATACCTGCCTCGCGCGCCATAACGATTGAGTCAACAACCTCGGGGCGAACGGGGTCAATCATACCTGAAAGACCGATATAGCAAAGCTCTTTTTCAAGAAAATCGGGCTCCTCGCTTTCGGGAACCTCCTTATATGTTTTCATTGCAACGCAGAGAACGCGCAATGCCTTGTCAGCCATTTCCTTGTTAAGACCGAGAATTTGCTCCTTAACCTCATCGGTCATATTAACGCGCTTGCCGTCAATAAGCGCCTTTGTACACTTGCTGAGAACAACGTCGGGCGCGCCCTTTGTGTACTGAACATAGCCCTTGCCGAGAGAATGATGAACGGTTGACATCATCTTTCTGCCCGAATCAAACGGAGCCTCGGCAACCCTTGGGAATTCCTGTTCAAGAGTTGACTTTGGCATTTCAAGCCTGTTAGCCCAGTCAACAAGCGCAGCCTCGGTAGGCTCGCCCTTAACCTTGCCCTCCTCAATAAAGGCGTCAGAGCAGAGCGCCATAGCCTGAGCAATAAGCTTTTCGTCATCGCCCCTGAAATCAACAACGGTCATCTTATTTTGAGTAAGAGTACCTGTTTTATCAGAGCAGATAATCTGAGTACAGCCGAGGGTTTCAACCGCGGTTAAGCGGCGGATAACGGCGTTGCGCTTACTCATCTTTGTAACGCCGATTGAAAGCACGATTGTAACAACCGCTGCAAGTCCCTCGGGAATGGCGGCAACCGCAAGTGAAACGGCAACCATAAACGTACCGAGAAGTCCGTTAAAGGTTACGCCCTCGCCGCTGATAAGCGAACGTACAACGTCCAGAACGAAAATGAAAAGGCAGATTGCCAGAACGATATATGAAAGAATTTTTGAAAGCTGATTAAGCTTAATCTGAAGCGGGGTATCGCCTTCCTTAGCGTCGTTAAGCGCGTCGGCAATCTTACCCATTTCGGTATCCATACCCGTTGCAACAACCACTGCCCTGCCCCTGCCGAATACGACGTTGGAGCCCATATAGCACATATTCTTTCTGTCGCCGAGGGGTACGTCGTCAGAGCCGAGAGTGTCAACAACCTCAACCTGCTTTGTTACGGGAACGGATTCGCCCGTAAGCGCAGCCTCCTCAATTTTCATAGAAGCGCACTGAATAATGCGGCAGTCTGCGGGAACGCTGTCTCCTGCTTCAAGAACAACGACGTCGCCCACAACCAAATCCTCAGACGGAACGTCTAACAGCTTGCCGTCTCTAACAACCTTACTTGTAGCGGCGGCAATTTTTTGCAGAGCCTCAATTGCCTTTTCAGCCTTCGACTCCTGATATACGCCGAGAATTGCATTGATAATTACAACTATTAAGATGATGATAACATCCGACGGGAACTCGCTGTTGTAAGCGGAGGTTACAGCGGAAATACCTGCTGCAACAATCAGAATAATAATCATCGGGTCTGCAAGCTGCATTAAGAACTTGTGGAAAAGGCTTTCCTTTTTGCCCTCTGCAAGCTTGTTCTTACCGTTTTGTTCAAGGCGCCTTGCGGCTTCATCGGCAGATATACCGTCAGCAGTCGAAGAGTTAGCCGTAAGAACGTCCTCAAACGGAATTAAATACTCCTTCATCTTTTTACTCCTTAATTAAAAAATACTTACTTAAAAAGTATATCATTTATATAAATAAAAGTCAATTAATGCATACGCCGCAAACTATTAAAAATTTATAAACAAAAAAAGTTGTTTCTAAAGAGAAACAGCTTTCAGATGATCCAAAATGATAACTTTTTGCTTTTTATCCTGTGCTTTAAGTCTATATAATCATTCAGTTTTTCCATATCCTTTAACTCAAATGACAAATTCATCTGGTATTCAATTAGAATATCCAGAATATCAACAAGCCTTTTTTCTAAAACATCGTATTCTAAAACAACTTTATTAAGTTCCCTTTCAATACGGTTAATATCTTCTGTTGAATACTGTTGCATTTTTATCACCACTATCAATTTACTGCAATTTGCGGTATTTGTCAATGAAAGAAAATGCATTTACATATAATATTTTTGGTGATTTAAATATGTATCAAAGGATCAGAGATTTAAGAGAAGATGCCGATTTAACTCAACAGGAGATGGCAAAAATACTTAACTGCTCTCAACAGGTTTATTCAAATTATGAATTAGGTCAGCGAGATATTCCTACTACGGTATTAATATCGCTTGCAAAATTTCATAAAACCTCAACGGATTACATTCTTGGTTTAACTAATAAGAAATAATTAAGGGCTTGCATTTGCAAGCCCTGTTTTATGTTATTTTTTATCAATCTGCTTTGAATATTTCATCAGATAAACAGTGCGCATAAGGAAGCACTCAATTTTGGGAACATAGTGGGCGCGGTTAAAGATTTCAACGTCAACCTGAGCCTCACAGCCCTTATCCATAATGATTTCAAGCGCCTGCATATCGCCGTCGGTATTACCGCATACGAGTGCGCCGCAGCCCTGAATAAGCACGGCATTTCTGCCCTCAATCGCCTTGCCGATTTCAGCAGCGCAATCATCGGTATCGCCGTCAATCCACGGGCAGTTTTTAACATCTACGCCGACAATCTGTGCAAAGTCGTCAATCATCGGAACCATACCCTCGCCCGTGCAGGAAACCGCAACGATGTCGGGAGTGGTAAGATGCTTAATCATTGTGTAATCCTCAGCCTTATAAATAGCCTGATGAATTTTAGCAACCTTAGGCGCGATGCCGTTAATGCCGAGACCTGTTTCAATATCAACGTCAACAACAGTATCGCCAACGGTAAGTGTGAAAATATTGCCGTTTCTTACAGACGAGCCGAGGTCTGCAATCTGAGCGGGCATTTCGCCTGCGCCGAGCTTGTTGAGATAATACGCTCTCTTGTCATCATCCGAATATGATTTAGCCCAGGAATGACGGAGATAATTATCCTTAATAACCTTTTCACAGCATTTCTCAAGGTTGTCTGCAAGTGCAAAGGCGTGATCATAATCATCGCCCATACACAAGGTGCCGTGGTGCATAAGCATAATTGCCCTTGCGCCTGGGTTCATCATAATACACATTTCAACCTTTTTGCGAAGGGACTCCGTGGTGGACATAGCGTAATCCGCAACGGGAACCATATCGCCGAGAACGCCCTTGTACTCATCGTAAACGTTTGTGATATTCATACCCGTAATGCTGACGATTGTTGCAGCCTTCTGATGAGTGTGAATAACAAAATCAACCGTCGGATGATGGCGGTAAGCGGCGGCGTGAACGCCCTTTTCGGAGGACGGCTTGATGTCGCCCTCATAGGAGCAATCCTCAATATTTACAACAACGATTTCCTCAGGAGTTAAATCCTCATAAGCTCTGCCTGAAGGAGTGATAACGAACTGAGTGTCAGAAATACGTGCGGAAACATTGCCCCAGGTGCGTGCAATAAGCCCCATTTCAATAAGCTTTTTGCCTGCTTCAACAACTAATTTTTTAGCTTCTTCAATCTCGTAAGCCATAAATTTTACTCCTTAAAATAAATCCTCTTAAATCTCTTAAAGGGAGCGGAAAACCGCTCCCTGTTTATTCGGTTTGATTAATAATCAATCTTTTCGCACTTTGAAAGAACCTTATCGAAGCGGCGGATGCATTCATCAATATCCTCTTCGGTATAAGCGCTTGAAGTGTAAAGACGTGAGCCTGCAAGAGTAACAAGACCCTCTGCCATATAAGCAGCACCCATATACTGCATTTCGGTCTGACGGATACCTGTTTCCTTAAGTACGCCCGGAATAGTCCACGGCTTTCTCCAGTCAATTCTGAAGTGCATTGTTGCAACGGTGTGCAGCTGGCAGATTGAACCAACGTTGTAGCAAACGAACGGAAGCTCATACTTCTTGATGGACTCGTTAATACCCTTAACAAGTCTGTCAGCCATCTGACCTGCAACCTGGCAGGCGTTTCTCTTTTCAATCTCGCAGATTACGGTATAACCCGCAACGCAGGAGATAGGTGTAGCAGCCATTGTACCGCCGCACATTGCCTTATGAATCTTCTTACCCTCAGCCTTGTCAAGACCTGCGCCGAGGTACTTCATAACTTCTCTGTGGCCGCCGATGCCGCCTGCACCGGGATAACCGCCGGCAATAATCTTACCGAAAATAGTAATATCCGGGTCATAGCCGTAGTAGCCCTGAGCGCCTGATAAACCGATACGGAAGCCTGTAACAACCTCGTCTGAAACAAGGAGAGCGCCGTATTTACGGCAAAGAGCCTGAACGCCCTTCGGGAAGTCCTTGTCAACGGGACGGGTAGCAGATTCGGGTCCGCAGGGTTCAATGAATACAGCAGCAGTGCCGCCGCGGAACTGGTTAATCTTAAGCTTGAGTTCAAGTGATTTAAGGTCGTTCGGGAAGAATTCCTGAGTGTGCTTGAATACGAAGAGCGGAACACCGTGTGACTGAGTGTTGAGCGTACCGGGAACACGCATGCCCCATGCAAGCTGGTCTGACCAGCCGTGGTAAGCGCCTCCCATCTTAATGATGTTCTTATGACCTGTTGCAAGACGAGCTACACGAACTGCACACATACAAGCCTCTGTACCTGAACCGAGCATACGGAACATTTCAACTGAAGGTACGCACT
>CADBUK010000076.1 GCA_902797915.1 Oscillospiraceae bacterium | reverse complement strand
GGACGCCTTAGGTTGCTTTTTGTTCTTGGAGCGGATGACGAGTCTCGAACTCGCTACCTCCAGTTTGGGAAACTGGTGCTCTACCGGGTGAGCTACATCCGCAAGTGCATAAATAATATAGCAAAAATTAATACCACCGTCAAGATAAATATAAATAATATATAAACAATGAAAAAAAGGGTTTGATATTTTCAGCAAACAGCATATAATAGCGTTACATAATTATGAGGTGTTAAAATGATTTCTCGGAAAGACGACCTTGCCATTGAGCAATTTATTGATTTAACTGACGATTTGCTTAAAAACGAGCTTTTTATCGGTATGAAGCAATACAATCATCACGGCAAAATTGACACGCATTTTCACAGCGTTTACGTTGCTTACACCGTTTTGAATTACTGCAACAGGCTTAATACCGAGCCGAGGGAAATCGTAAGGGCTTCCCTGCTGCACGACTTTTATCTTTACGACTGGCATATTGAAAAGCACGACGAAATGCACGCTTGGTACCACCCGAAGGCGGCGGTTGCAAACATCAGGCAGCATATCGGCGAGCTGACTCCTCAGCAGGAAAATATGATTCTTTCGCACATGTGGCCACTGCACCTTATGCCGCCGAAAACACTTGGCGGATGGCTGCTGACAATTGCCGACAAGCATTGCTCTAACGAGGATTATTTGGGAAAATCCGAGAAATTCAGAGAAATATATAACGAAATTAACAAAAGGACAGAAAAATGATACACACGATTTGCAGTTATTTTTTCAGCTTTATGCTTTACAGCTTTGCGGGCTGGGTTATTGAAACGCTGCTTTTTCTTATAAGAGATAAAAAGGTGGTTAAAAGAGGGTTCCTTTTCGGCCCGATTTGCCCCATTTACGGCACAGGCGCAGTTTTCTGCACGGCTGTGCTTTACGGCAGGGTAAACAATATTTTTCTCGTATTCATCTGCGGCCTGCTGCTTTGCGGCTCGCTTGAATACATTACCCATTTTGTTATGGAAAAATGCTTCCACGCGATGTGGTGGGATTATTCAACCCGCAGGTTTAACATAAAAGGCAGGGTGTACCTTAACGGGCTTCTTATTTTCGGCGCAGGCTCAACAATTATTATCAAGCTGCTGCAGCCGCTTGTGTTTAAGCTGATTAATATTATACCGAACGCGGTGCTTTATTCAATCTGCTTTGCGCTTTATTCCGTTTTGATAATCGACTTTGCCGCCACGATTGAAAATCTTAAAGGCGGAATAAGAATGTTGCAGAACCTGCAGAACAGCATTATTGAATCCACCCAAAAGGGCGTTGATTTAACCGAGGAGCAGATTGAAAGCGTAAAAAAGCACGTTGTGGAATCAAAATATGCAAAGAAGCTTTCCGCCTCGCTTAACGACAATAACAGCGTTCTGTCCCGAATGAAAAGTCAACACCCCGATTTTACGATTGACAAATACAAGGCGGTGCTTGATATTATTCTTGACAAGCCGATTGAAAGCAAGCGCCGCAAGGACATCAAGCTGTACGGCAACGGCGACGATGACAATACGCAGAATACCGCCGAGGCTGAATAATTATTAACCTTTCGTTTACATATTGTTTATTGAATTATCCTTGCGTTTTTGCTAATATTATTAATGATTTCAGTGCAGAGGAGATAAGGCGCGATGAAAATTAAGGACGGCTTTGCAAAACGGAATATTGCGGGGGCGGAAATTGTTGTTCCCGTAGGTAAAACCGCAATTGAGTTTAACGGTATGATTACGCTGAACGAAACGGGCGCATTTATCTGGGACTGCTTGCAGAAAGAAACTACAGAGCAGGAAATTACGGCTAAGCTGCTGGAGGAATACGACGTTAGCGAGCAGAAAGCCGCCGAGGACGTAAGCAAATTTGTAACAATGCTGAGGGAAAACGGCTTGATTGAAGAATAACTTGCGGGCGGAGAATTTCCGCCCCTGCTTTTATATTGAATAATAATTATGCGGACGGATAATTTTCGTCCGTTTTTTGTTGACAAGCGCAATTGAATTGAGTACAATTAATTTGCTACAATTAAACGGAGATGTAAATATGGAAGAGAATATGAATTACGACCCGCTGAAGCTTGAAAACCAGCTTTGCTTTCCGCTGTACGCAGTGTCAAAGGAAATTATCAGGCGCTACAAGCCCTTTCTTTACGAGCTTGATTTAACCTACACGCAGTATATTGCGATGATGGTTTTGTGGGATAAAAAGGAGCTGAACGTCAAGGAGCTCGGCAAGGCGCTGAAGCTTGATTCGGGCACGCTTACTCCCCTGCTCAAAAAGCTGGAGGCAAAGGGCTACATTACCCGCAGCCGCTCGGCTGAGGACGAAAGAAACCTGATTGTTTCCATCACAAAGCAGGGCGAGGAGCTGAAGAAAAAGGCAATTACCGTGCCCGCTAAAATGGGCGCTTGCGTTAATCTGACGCAGGAGGAGGCAATGCTGCTATACAAAATACTGTACAAGCTTTTGAACGAGCTTGAGGATTAAAAAAAGGGATTACCTTAATGAGTCGGTGCGATAACGAAGTTTTAAGGAATGGCGGTACAGTTTAGCGACTGTACCGCTTTTCCTATATTCTTTTATGCCGGTTCTGTGTTCTTGCGCCATTGACCTCTGCCGTCCATTGCAACTAAATCCTCATCATCAGCAATGTTTGTAATGCCAATAGCTTTGTAGTAGATTTCTATCTTTTGCCTTCTGTGTCCGCTGCTCTTCTCCGGAGCGTGGACAACAATCTTATCATGGCTATTTACTCTCCGATTTTTTATTTTTTCTATCTGTGTCACCCAAAGTTACTTCTCTATTTTATGACTCTTGTTCCGCCGTAAACCTCAGACATTTCCATATTGTCAAGCGCTTTGTCAATGGCAAGCACCTCACCAGCAGTTAGAACAATATCTGCTGCATCATAGGCGAGGAATGGTGAATATCAAGCGCCTGCTGATTTTCCCAGCTGTCAATCAGAAGCACGGTTTCACTATCGTTAACAGGCAGAAAATAATCATATCTGAGATTTCCTTTTTCAGAGCGGATTCTGGCAGCAGTTCCGCTTTTTTCCATTTCTTCGGCAAAGGCTTTTGCTTTGCCGTTATCACCCGTATAATAAAGATTAATTGTTATGCTCATACGCTTTTCCTTTCCGTTTTATAACATTAATAAGCAAATAGCCGAGCGATGCAAACATTCCGCCGATTAAGATATATTTCAGCAAAAACAGCGGCAGTCCGCCCTTCATATCAAAGAAGGCAAACCGATTTATTAAAAGCATATATTTATATACGCCCTCCTTGATAAACATGACAAGCCCTGCAAAAAACACTGCGAACAATGCCGTTATAACAAACGGTTTTTTCTTTTTATCCTTCAGCGGCTTTTTTAGCATAATGTCAAGGTGGAAGCCGATATGAATATTCATAAGAGCAAAGCCCCAGTAGGCTCCGAGCATATGCACTGTTCTTCCGAGGGATGAAAGACCGTTAATACCGAAAAAAGTGAATACATATTTTGAAATCGGCAGAGCGCTTAACATCATACAGATTATTATTAAAAACAGAACTATGTCAACTATTATTTTAACAATTTTATCTGAAGAATGATTTCCTTTAAACAGAGCCTTTGTGTTGTTTAAAGAAAGAATATGGTGAACGGCAAACAGTACAAAAAATGCAATCCCCGATATTTCGTGGAGCAGTTCACCTGCAATACTGTAAGACATCTGAACAAGCAGAATTGCCGTCATAATAACATCAACGGCAATCTGCATTTTTCTTTTTGCTTTCATAAATATTCCTTACCCAAGGGCGTTATAGTCGCTTTCGCTGACGGGCTCGCACCATTCTGTACCCGCTTCCTCGCCCTGAATTTCAACGGCAAGATGAGAAAACCAAGAATCCCTTGCAGCGCCGTGCCAGTGCTTCACCTCTGCGGGAATATTGATAACCGTTCCTTCAGTCATTTCAACGGGTTTTCTTCCCCATTCCTGATAGTATCCCCTGCCGCCAACGCAGATAAGGAGCTGACCGCCGCCGCTTTTTGCATGGTGAATATGCCAGTTATTCCTGCAGCCCGGCTCAAAGGTAACATTGAATATGGGAAGCTGCTCAGTTGAAACGGGAGCAAGATAGCTCTGACCTACGAAGAACTGACCGTAAGGGTTAGGCTCTCCTATCGGGAACATTATTTCATTTTGAAAACGGTCTTTACCGGTTGCCGCTTTTGTTTCTTCATTCCAAACCTCTTTTGCAAGGCGAAAGACTGCCCAGCCCTTCGGCCAGCCCGTATACATTGTGCAATGGGTAATAACGGCAACGATTTCCTCTTT